>CAYUUC010000150.1:0-8244 GCA_964447635.1 uncultured Spirochaetia bacterium | reverse complement strand
ATTTTTATTATTTTTTGGTACATTAGTTGCAAATAAATTTTTACTCATATTAATTATTTACTTATATTATATACTATATAATAATATTTGAATTTATTTTAAGGAAATATTGAGTATTAATATTAATTATTTTTAGAGGAATTATTTATGGCAAGAATTTATATGGGATGGACAGCATATTTTAATGACAGGGAAGAGAATCATAAGGATAATGATTTAGGACCTACATTAACATTTTTTTTGGATGAAAAATCAGAATATAAAAATAAGGATTTTGATAAATTATATATTTTTAGACAAAATGATATTCTAAGTGAAAGAATATATAATTACCTTAAAGATTCAATACAAAAAAATAGAAAAGAATTAAATGGAAAAATTGATGAAAACCTTCCATTGTATGAACATAAAGACCCTACAAATTATAAATATCTACAAAAACATATAGAAAAAGTTTGCAGGTATATATCAAAAGATAATATAGAAAATAAAATTGATGAGATTATTATTCATATAAGTCCCGGAACACCTCCGATGCAACATATATGGGCATTAAATGTTGCTTCTGGAATGATAAGAGATTTCTTTTCCAAACATAATCCTCCATTTGTTCTTGTTAAAACCATGAAAGAAAAAGATAGAAAAGAACCGGACAAAAAATCTACAGAAAATATTAGATTAGATTTTGAAAAATATTATAAGTCTTATGAAAAACTCAATTCACAAAATAATTCTAAGGATGAAACACCTGAGGAAATATATAAATCCATAAAACCTGAAGAATATAAAAGCGAGAAAATGATAGATTTAATCAATCGGATAGATAAAATATCTAAAATCAATTGTACTATACTTATACTTGGTGAGAGAGGCGTTGGAAAAACAACTTTTGCCCAGTGGATTAGATATAATGATCCAAACATAGAATCAAGTAAGAAAGATAATCCTTTATTAGCATTATCATGTGGTTTATATACTTCTGATTTATTGCGTTCAGAATTATGCGGTTATGTTAAAGGAGCTTATACAGGAGCCACAAAGAATAAAAATGGTTTATTTAAAAAATGTGATGATGATATATTATTTCTTGATGAGATTGGTGATTGCTCAATGGACATGCAGGGTGTAATTATCAGAACCATTGAGGAAAAAAAATACCTTCCTATCGGTGCTGAAAATGATGAAAAAAGCGAATTCAGATTGATTACCGCAACTAATTTATCTATAAAAGAATTATCAAAAAAGCTTAGAAAGGATTTTTTTGATAGGATATCACTTATTACAATAACAGTTCCTCCCTTAAGAGAAATAAGAGAAGACATACCAATCATCTGGAAAAAAGTATGGAATAGAATTAAGAAAAAAGCTCCAGGTGGATGGAATGTAAAATTGAATGAAAAATGGGAAACCGAATTAATTTCTCATCTAAAAGAAAAACCATTATATGGTAACATCAGAGATTTGCAGAAAATAGCATATAATATATTGGTTCACTGGAGACCTACCGAAAATAGGGCAGGTATTACAGCCGGAGAAATAATAGAAGATGTTTTAGATAATAAAGAGATTATTGAGAAAAATATTTCTAATGTTGAGAAAAAAGTTTCCTTAATTTTTAATGAGAATGAAAAAATTAAAAATAAAGAATATGATAAATTATTAAAAAAAGAACTTCTTAAAGAAGTCAATCGTAGGAAGGATAACGGTGAAGAGATAAAAAATATTATAGATGTTGATCAAAGGACATTAAAAAATTGGGAAAAATTATAAAATGGCATAATTATTGCTTTATTTATATATGTTCTCTAAAAATCCTTATTAGGAGAATATATATGAGTAATTCAATCTTAGGATATTTTATTACTAATCATGCTTTAAAGAGGTCTCAACAAAGAGGTATATCTAAAGAAGATATTAAAGACTGTATAAAGTTGGGAAAAGGTATTTCTCAGAAGAATGATTTAGTTTATGTATATAATGATATTTCTGTTGTAGTAGATACATTTACTTCAGTAATAATAACGGTAAAACATCAATATAAAAAAATATATAGGGTTGCTTAGCGGTTTCTATTAATCCCTATTTGTAAATTAAATATCTGATATAGAAAGAGAGATATAATAAAAAATAAGTCTATGCGAGCTAAATATAAAGTTATCTTGAAGAAATTTATATAAATGAATCATTAGTTGTTAATTATGAAACGGATAGGAACAATATTTCCAATGATTGTGAAAAAAGTTTCCAATAAATTTTGATGAAAATGTAAAAAATAGTTGTAAAAGAATAGGATAATCTTGAAAGAGAATTTGTAATCAATGGTATTATGATAAAACTATCATAGAAGGTTCAGTTTTTGAAAAAAGTTAATAAAAATATTAAGTCGTATAAAAAGTTCATGATGGCATGAATATTGCTACATTTTTATATGTTATATAAAAACTTAAATAAGATCAATATAAATGCTTTTAAAAGTATGGAGGATAAAAATTATGGCTCTTAATAAAAAAAGAACCAATTTAAATGATTTAGAAATTGTTCAAAGACAAGCAAGACCATTACCTGTAATAATCTTATTAGATATTAGCGGGAGTATGAACGAACAAATATCTAACGAAGAAGGTACCGGAAAAAGTAAAATACAGATACTTAATGAATGTATGAGAACTATGCTTGATACATTCAGCAATCAGGATACATTAATATCAGAAATACATTGCCAGGTAACCACTTTTGGAGGAACAGCTCGGGAACACATTAAGTCCATGCCTGCCAAAGATATAGAATGGAAAGATTTAACTGCGTATGGGTCAACTCCAATGGGCGGTGCATTTAAAATAGCTAAAAACATTATAGAAGATAAAACTGTGATAGCTTCCCGATCTTACAGACCTACTATAATATTAGTATCAGACGGCATGCCGAATGACAACTGGGAAATCCCGATGAATGAATTACAAAGCGGAAGAAGTGGTAAAGCTGATAGAATGGCTCTATTTATTGGTCATGGTAGCGGTGAAGAGGTATTGAGAAAATTTCTCGGTGAAGAGCATAAGGATAAGTTTTTCACTGCTAATCAAGCCAATCAAATTATTGAGTTTTTCAGATTTGTTACAATGAGTGTAACAACTAAATCTAAATCAAAAGACCCAAATATGATAACATCCAAAAAAGAAACACAACAATTATTAGAGAGTAATGATGGATGGGAAAATAATTAATATCATATTGGATAAATCCGGAAGTATGCAGGAGTTAGGTAAATTAACTCTTGCATACCAGATTATAGAAGATCTAAAAGACCTGTTTGAAGTTAATTTGATTGATAATCTCAATAACCAAGAAAATAGTAATACAATATGGATTACTGACGGTTATGAGAAGAAAATCAATGAGGATGTTATCATACTGTTAATAGGTTGTGATAGAACTTCTTATAAGAACGGTAGGGAAAATATATATACAATGGAAGAGTTTCCATTAATGATAGAGAGATTACAATTATTATGAAAACAAATATAATTAAGGCAAGTGTGAAAGGTATATTACACATTAAGAATAAAATTAAAAATCAAGATTATGCGAAAGTAAAAAGTTATAAACAAAGTATTATTGCTGTTGTATGCGACGGATTAGGAAGCCATAAGTTTAGTCATATCGGGTCTAAACAAGCATGCCATTCAGTAATCGATGTTATGAAAAAATATTACAATACCAATATAATGAATAATATTGACAGAATACTGAATGATATTCATAAAAGATGGTTGGATAGATTAAAAAAATATAATCCGAAAGAAAGCGGTACTACTTGTCTTTTCACCTATATCGTAAAGGATCAATTACTCGTTTGCCAGCTGGGTGACGGTGCGATATTTGTAGACAATGAAAAAGCCTTTCAAAAAGATAAAAGACTATATGCTAATGAAACTCACTCTTTAACTAAGACTAATTCAATTGATAAATGGAACTGGAAAATGTATAATACAGCCTCATCAGTAATGTTATGTACTGACGGGGTGAGTGAAGATTTAAAGTTAAATAAAATAAAAGTCTTTAATGAATGGTTATTTAATTTATCACACCGTTTTAATAAAAATTATATAATGAAAAAAGAGCTGAAAAATTGGCCTAATAAGGCAAACGGTGATGACAAATCAATTATATATATTTCTATTGGAGAATGATATGTCTGATAAAAAGGATTATGTTATCGATACAAAAGGACAAAAATTTAACATTGATAAACAAATCGGTGAAGGTGGTCAAGGTGCTGTTTATAGATGTAAGAACCAGCCTCGTTTATTAATCAAGATTATAAATGATAAAGATGTAAATAAAACAAAAAAAAGTTTAGAATATTTAAATAATTTACCTATTCCGAATGATGCTCATTTTACTATACCTATTACTTTACTTGAAAGTAAAAATGAGAAAAAGATTAATGGATATGTAATGAACCTTGTAAGAAGTATGACCCCTATATGGAAAATTATAGATAATACTGATAAAGAGAATGTTAAAACATTAGACTTCTATAAAAATACAGGCGGATTACTTAGACGGCTTGAAATATTACATCAAATGGCATATCATATAAATTTAATACACTCAATACCGCTTGTGTATTGTGATTTATCGCTGTTTAATATTTTTATATCGGAAGATACTAATTTTAGTGAAGTTTGGTTTATTGATAGTGATAATCTTAAACTCTCTTCTGAAAAAAGAAACTCTTTTATATATACTCCTATGAATGGTTCTCCTGAAGTGGTAAATAGAAAAAATGAACATTCAATCTATTCAGATTTATATTCTTTTGCTTTAGTCGCATATTGGCTGTTATCCCTAAATCATCCTTTTGAGGGTAAAAAAGTTTTAGGTATGGAAGAAGAACCTAACGGTTGGGATGATGAAGATACTGATAATACAATCGATGAAGATATATATATAAAATTAGATAGGGGTGAACTACCTTGGGGATTGAGTCAAGAAGATGATACAAATCATTCCCCTAAAAATACAGGTATTCCTTATGATTTAATTCTAACCGAGTTTCTTTATGACTTATTTGAAAGAACATTCTCAGAAAAAGGTCGAACTAATCCAAAGTCTCGTCCTTCTATTAGATTATGGATATATGCGATAATCGAGGCTATAGGTAAAATCAATATATGTGATAAGTGCGGTTGGACTTATTATATTGATGAGGAAATAGATGGTGGCACTTCATGCCCTAATTGTAACACTGAAATCGATAAGCTATACAGTTTAAATAGATATACTGGAGATGTTTTACAATCAACATTATACATTACAAAAGATAGACCATTACAAGAACCGTTCATTGTTCCAAGTTTTGATTATAAAAATGAAATAGGAAAAATAGAAATTACAGATATCTATATCAAAATTAAGTTTGATAGCGAAATATTTAGTAATTACCAAATAGATAGAGAAGAACTAATATTTAAAAAATCAGAACTTCCTAAAACAATAAATCTCTATTCACATAGCAAGAAAAGAACAGATATTAAATTAGTTGTAAAGGAGGTAAAATGACTAAGAACAAAAAAAAGAATCAGAAAAATAATTATAGCTCTATATCTATTGAGTTTCCTTTTAAGCCGGACCAAACGATAGAGTTTTTCTCTAAGAAAAAATTAAGTCAAAAGAGGTTCTATAAATTAGTTAAGGAAAATGATTATTTTATCATACCTCAAAATATGCCTAAGAATAAAAATGAGGTCTATTCTATTATATCGACAAAATCATCTAAGAGCGATATTGATTATTATTCAAATACTAATAGTCTTTGTCATATTATAGAAAGTAAAAAAGATAAAACTCAATTTCTCAATACAGCTGAAATAAAGTTATTTAAGAATAAACCTATTATCGAGCCTAATATATATATAACTTATACTAAACAGGATTTAGAAACATATAACACGATATTTGATTTAAAGAAAAACAATAAAGATGAAAACGACCACGATGATTTTAAGAAAAAGATAAAAGATGAAATTGTATATCAGCTTAATGATAAGGAAATGATGTTTTATTCTTCATATCATGCAATGAAGGGCGATAAATTACAAGTAGAATATTTAGGCAAAAACTTTAATGTGGTTCTTGAACAAGAAAATAATTTATTTGTGATAAAAAATATATATCAAAATAAAAACAATAAGAACCCTATGGGCTATCTTATGACGGATAAGATAAGTATTAGCTTACCTACTGACAGTAAAGAAAACGAACGATTAATAAACGAATTAAGTCAAACAGGCAGTGAGTATTTAGGAGAGTGGAAAAAATATCTTCATTTGGAGTTTGAAAAATTATTTGAGTCTTTAAAAAATGTCTTCTCGTATACAAAAATAAAAAGAGATGAAGAGGATGTAAACAAATATCTCATCGAGATAAAGGGTGATGTTGAATTAATCGAAAGAAATAAAGATTATGTGCTTTCTGAGAAGTCATTAGATAAAGAAATAACAAAAGAATTATCCGCTATTGAGAAAGATAATGAGAATCAATTAATATCTACATACATGGAAAGAATGGAAAAGTGGAAAAAATGGTATAGTGATAATAAGAATACTTTTACTGAGATTAAATCTATTAACAATAGTAACGATGAGTTTACCATACAAGCTGAAAAACAAATCCCGGAAAAAGGATACATCATTGAGAATTTAAATGGGAATATTGTACAGAAAGAAAGACATTACAAAGCACTTGAAAAGCTAAATACAGCAGGAAGTAAAATTAACCATCTAATCGCACTTTTAGAAGGCAAACCATTAACAGGATTAAAAACAGGAAATATAAAACTAAGTAAGAATATATCTGATAAGATATTCGAACACGGCCCTAATGACTCACAAAAAAAAGCTATAGAACTCGCATTAAATACTCCGGATATTGTGTTAATACAGGGACCTCCGGGAACCGGTAAAACTACAGTATCCAGAGCAATCGCAGAAATGTCTAATAAATTAGCTGATAATAAGAGAATGAACGTTTTGTTTAGTGCATTTCAGCATGATGCTGTAAAAAACATATTGAAAGATACTGAAATTAATGGTTTTCCCATTCCAAAAGTCGGAAGACAAAGTAATATAAATGATAACGAAGAAGCTGAAATTTCTATCGGAGAATGGATAAATGAGATTACCGATGATATAAAGAAATATCACAAAGATAATCCTCCTAATACTTATTATGAAGAAACTTTAGGCTATATTTTGAGCTATATAAAAAATCCAGTGAGTAATGATGAACTCTATGGTTATTTGACTAAGTTATATGAATTATATCCAAGTAAGAAGATAGATTTATTAAGAGAAGAGATTGCCACTAAATATAGTGAAAAAAACGACATGGTAAAGGAAAATATGATATATGCTATCAGGACCACTAAACAGGGCATTATTGATGACGGTATATTACAGCTGAAATTGTTGGAAAATGAAAAGTGGATACATAATGAAGATAAAAACAAAATTAAAAAACTTGCTGAAAAAGTCTTTAAGAAAGAAGATGACATAACTGACGATTATATAACAAGAATAAAAGCACTCAAAAAGAATTTATTATCAAAATACAAACAGAAAAAAAGTTTGAATATTATTGCTCATAATGAAGATGTGATAAAGTTAATTAAAGAGATAAAGCTCGAAATAGATATAAAGAAGCGAAAAGAGTATAAGCCGGAGGATATTATAGCGGAGTTACTAGGAGAAATAAATTATAGTCCGGTTTCTATCGAAAATGCTGTTCTTGATTATGTTGCTGCTATTGGTTCTACAACAGGTCAGGCATTAGGTAATTCTACAATAAGTAAATTAGGATATAATGAAAAAGATGATTACTCATTCGGCACTTCTATTATCGATGAAGCCGCAAGAGCAACACCATTAAATCTATTCGGAGTTATGAACATCACAAGAAATCGAATAGTATTAGTTGGTGACCATCGTCAATTACCCCACATATTGGATGAAGAGATAAAAAGAAAGCTCGAAAAAAATGAAAAGGTTAATGAAGTAGATTATTTGAAACTAAGTTTTTTCGAGTTCTTATTTACACTGTTGAAAAAAATAGAAAAAGAGGATGGCATCAAAAGAGTAATAACATTGGATAAACAATATAGAATGCATAAAATATTAGGTGAGTTTGTGTCTGATACTTTCTTCACGGACGTCGGGTGATGGTGTGGCGAGGGGTGTTGCATGG
>CAYUUC010000149.1:0-8244 GCA_964447635.1 uncultured Spirochaetia bacterium | reverse complement strand
AGGATATTAGGTGGGTCTCTTTGTATTTCTTACAATTATCGAATTTTGGTATTATACCAATAATTCTTTATAATCTCTTATAAACTGTCTCATTGAGATAGGTTCACGACCTAATATTTGTTCTATGCTGTTTGTAACTATACTTGCTTTCCCAAATTTACTTACAGAATATAATACTATCATGATGAGAATAAAAGTTATCTTATATTTTTTTTGCCTCATTTTCAGGAAAAACTTAATTATTGAGGGATTTTGATATTTGATATCCTTTCCTAATTCCTCACTCATAATATCAGCCACCTCATAATAAGATAAAGCTGTCTTGCCGGTTAGTTCATAGGCTCTATTCAGATGCCCATCTTCAACTAAGGCTTTTACTGCTACCGATGCGATATCCCTCACATCAATGAAGCTGGTTTTACCTTTTCCAGCAGGGATACAGATTTCATTACCCCTCTGTATGTCTTCTCTATGGGTGGTTGTGAGGTTCTGCATAAAGAAACCCGCTCTTAGAAAAGTATAAGGGATATCATGCTTTAATATAGCTTTTTCTATTTTGTGATGAGGGACTATCTTGTTATTTTCCACACCCAGCAATGATAGAAAAACAATATGCTGTACCCCTTTCTTACTTGCTAACTCGATGAAAGGTTCAATATATTTCTTCACATTGGATATGGAAGGCGGTCTCATCAGGAAAATCTTGTTCACACCTTCCAGAGATTTTTCGTATGTGGACTCATCGGTGAAGTCGAGTCTTACAAAAGGTATATCACCATATTTAACTTTAAACTTTTGCTGATTGGTGCCAGCAGCGACAATATTAACATTCATTTCGATTAACTGCTTCATTACTTCGCTTCCGGTGTTTCCGGTAGCTCCTGTTATTATGATTTTATCTTTTATCATGTTATTATCTCTCCTATATTGTATTTATCTATAACCGATAATCGGTGATTTTTTTATGAAATTATCATCTTCACATTGTTTTAGCATATATTCTGCCACATCTGCTCTGGATATAGGTTTTGGCTTTGGTGGGGTAAAGCTAGATGTATAACCGCCTTCCTTCTCTCCATCCTTTAGCATAGGCACTCTTACCACAGTCCAATCTAGGTTTGATGATTTTATAATCTGGTAGGCTCCCTCTGAATCCTTCAGCATCGAACCGGTGAAAAGACTCATTATAAAGCGTATTATGTTTCTGCTAATGGATTTTCCATCATTTTCATCCATCACACCCGCCCCTGTTTGCCAGATAAGGCGTTTAATCCTGTTTTTCTTCATCGATTCTGTGATTATCACGGCGGCTTTTCTCATCAGGTCTTTAGGCGAGCCTTTAACCATTCCTAAAGCACTCATTACCACATCTGTTCCATTTATCGCAGAATCAATTTTATCTGTTTCATACAATTTACCTTCTATCAATTTGAGGTTTTGGTGATGTAATGAGATTTTTTCCGGGTTTCGGACATAAGCATAAACCTCAAATCCTTTGTCCAAAGCTTGCTGGATTATATTCTTTCCTGTTCTTCCAGATGCTCCAAATAGAGTAATTTTCATAATAATCCTCCTGTAAATATGGTTGCGTAATCAACATTATATAATATAAGAAAATATAGTTGCATAGTCAACATTTAATTTTTGATTATCGCTTATAAATTGATAAACTTATTATACATAGACAACCGAGGATGATAAAGATAAACCATGAATGTCAAGAAAATCACATTAATAGGCACACTATCAGCAATTGGAGCGATACTCAGGATACCTTTCGCCATTATTCCATCCCTACAACCAACCACATTCATAGTAGCGATATCAGGTTATGTTTTCGGGGTTAGGGCAGGGATATTAGTAGGTATACTCAGTGCTTTAATCTCGAATATGTTCCTTGGTCAGGGGTTGTGGACTATCATGCAGATGTTAGCATGGGGTTTAGTTGGGCTGAGTTTCGGTTTGATGGGTAAAGTGAGGGGGAGGGCTTTTACCAAAGGGGAGAAGTGGCGATTTGCTATTGTGCTTTTTTTGTGGGGTTATGTTTTCAGCTGGATACTGAATATCTGGCACTGGGTGACTGTTTCAGCTGAACTAAACCTGGGAACGTTTATCGGGATTAACGCTATTAGCTTCTTTCCATTCGATACAACGCATGCTGTGGGGAATCTGTTCTTCGCTTTGTTCTTTGGTAGAGACTTCATTCGGATATTGGATAGATATATGGCTAAGATTAGTTATTGAAACTTTATCAATATTTTTAAATTAATTTTAAAACAACTAACCAAGTATGATTCATTTTATAAAGCGGATATTCTTATTTTCTAGAACATCGAGAAGAGCATCGTAATTCTTTGGATTTAATATTAAAGAAGATTGAGCAAATGAGCTAAAAGGTTTTATAAGGCCTATTTGCGGGAGATATCCTTCTGTAAAGATCATTCTCATTTCTTCAGAAGAAATAGGGTCAAATACTGCAATAAAGTCTTTATATAGACTATAACTTCCAGGATATTCAGGGTCTGTATTGTATAGATGCTCTTTATATTTAGCCAGAGCAATGATTTCACCCTTCCATTGAAACAATATAAGCATACCGTCTGAGGATTTTTTCTTATCCAGCTTATTTGTCCTAAAATGGTAACATACTCCTTCTCTTTTAGGCAAAAGATTTAGGAAGTATTTATCTTGGATTTCTTTTTTAGTCCAATTCTCAAAACTACCATCATCTTCACTCATCGGCATTGTTCTAATTGGAAAATTTTCTACAATATCTAGCCTATTTCTTATTTCTTTAGAGTTCATAGCTAATATCACACCTCCAATTTTATATCGTTAAAATTTAATAGTATAGTTTAATTTACTATCAATGTAAAGTCAAGTAAGTTTTATTTATTATGAGAGGAATATGAGAAAGCATTTCAATTTGTTTTAGTAATTATAACTATATATGTTTTTTTGATTGATTTAAAGTAAACTATTTCTAAAAAGTTCTCAATTAAGTCTAGTAAAATATCGTTATAATATATATTGAAATTTTATCAAATACGTGATATTTTAGTATTCGGGAGTAATGGAAATATGAAAAAGCTATCAATAGTGATTTTAGTACTATTATTGGTTGGACTATTCAGCCTTTTTACACCACAGGAAGCTCGTAGCCAGATGATGTTCAGTTTCGGATTGAAGAGTGGTTATGCTTTCGGTATTATGGACCCTGCTTTTGGTGTGCCTAATGTACAGAGTGGCGGGGTGATGACCTATGCTAAGATAGGGTTCTCATTATTTGCTGAGAGTTCTGTCGGAGTGAATCTTGACCTACTTATTGGTGATGATTACAAGACTCATTTTGATTTTGGGACATCTTTAGGATTGAACTTCGTCTTCCCAATAAATGAATTAGGCGATGGTTTAATGTTTACTATACAGGCAACCGGTTATTACCAGATATATCTTAGGGCAACCGTTGATATAATGCTATCTTTATATTTCAGAGCCGGCTCGGAATTTAATAGATACTTTTATGTTGGTGCTGGAGGATGTATAATCGAAATATCCGAATATGCTCCGAATTGGGCTAAAGCTTATCTTGAAGTGGGTTTCGGCTTCGTTTTCTATTAAAACCATAACAATAACCAATGAAAAACCCGACTCTTAATATAACCTATCTGGCTAATGTAATGAATCGGGTTTGTTTTTGCTGATATCCTTAGAGTTTCTTATTAAGCATTTAAATCTGCTGTTTTGGTCTCATCTTCAGAGGGTTCTATTGTCTCTACAGAATTGACGAATAAGTCATCGTTCTTTACATCGACAATCAAAGTTTCTTTACCGGGGTTCTTCTCTGATACGAGTTGTCTTGCGATTCGGGTTTCCAGGTTTCTTTGTATGTACCTCTTTAATGGTCTCGCTCCATAAACCGGGTCATATCCTTTCTTAGCGATGAACTTAACTGCTTTATCAGTAAGTTTCAGCTTAATCTGTCTATCTTCGAGCCTTGCTTTCAACTCTTCAACGAGTAAGAGGACTATCTTCTCGATATCCTGTAGCAATAGAGGTTTGAACATCACTACATCGTCTACTCTGTTCAAGAACTCAGGTCTGAAGTGTGCTCTCATCTCATTCCTAACAGCACGCTTAGCACTATCGCTTATCTCGGTCTTATCCTCGTTTAAGCCTTCCAGTAAGTGATGTGAGCCGATATTGGATGTCATAATGATAATCGTATTCTTAAAGTCAATTGTTCTACCATGGGAATCTGTTATCCTTCCATCATCTAGTATTTGCAGAAGAATGTTGAATACATCATGATGTGCTTTCTCTATCTCATCAAATAATACAACAGAATAAGGCTTCCTTCTTACTGCTTCACTAAGCTGTCCGCCTTCTTCGTAGCCTACATAACCTGGTGGAGCTCCGATTAATCTGGATACACTGAACTTTTCCATGTACTCAGACATATCAATCCTAACCATGTTGTCTTCAGTATCGAATAGTGTTCTGGCGAGTGTTTTAGCCAATTCAGTCTTACCAACGCCAGTTGGACCAAGGAAGATAAACGAACCGATAGGCTTATTGGGGTCTTTGATGCCAGACCGTGCTCTAATCACTGAATCAGTAACCAGCTGGACAGCTTCATCCTGTCCAACCACCCTCTTGTGTAGTATTTCATCCAAGCGTAGTAGCTTGTCCTTTTCGCTTTCTGACAGCTTCGTTACTGGTATTCCAGTCCATCTGGAGACGATTTCGGTTATCTCTGTATCGGTAACTTCTTCTCTAAGAAGGTTATAGCCTTGTTTCTTATTGTTTAGTTTTTTTTCTTCTGTTTTCAGCTCTCTTTCAAGCTCATTTAGTTTGCCATATTTAAGCTCAGCAACTCTATTCAAATCGTAATTCCTTTCTGCTTCATCGATTTGTCGCTTGGTTTCTTCTATGCCTTCTTTTAAGTGATGTATCTTGGTTATCTCTTCCTTTTCTGCTTCCCATTGTGCCTTCATCTCGTTTTCCTGTTCCTTAAGATTTGCCAGCTCCTTCTTAATGTTTTTTAATCGGTTCTTGCTGACTTCGTCTTTTTCCTTGCTGAGAGCAGTCTCCTCAATCTCCAGCTGTAGAATCTTCCTTGATATCTGATCAATCTCGGTTGGCATAGAGTCTATCTCTGTCCTAATCATGGCACATGCTTCATCAATCAAGTCAATCGCTTTATCAGGAAGGAATCTATCGGTTATATACCTGTTTGATAGAACAGCTGAGTTAATCAAGGCATTATCCGTTATCCTTACCCCATGATGAACTTCGAACCGGTCTTTTAGCCCTCTTAGGATAGAGATGGTTTCTTCCACTGAAGGCGGATCAATCATGACTGGCTGGAAGCGTCTCTCAAGTGCTTTATCCTTCTCGATATACTTCCTATACTCGTCCAGCGTAGTCGCTCCGATACACTTCAACTCACCCCTTGCCAGCATAGGTTTAAGCATGTTCCCCGCATCCATCGAACCTTCTGTCTTACCAGCACCTACGATGGTGTGCAGTTCATCGATAAATAGGATTACCTTTCCATTACTTTCCTTAATCTCATTTAAAACAGCTTTCAGCCTTTCCTCGAACTCTCCTCTGAACTTAGCACCGGCAATCAATGCTCCCATGTCCAGAGCGAATACCTTTTTGTCCTTTAGTCCTTCCGGGACATCCTGCTTGAGTATCCTTTGAGCGAGTCCTTCTACGACTGCAGTTTTACCAACGCCTGCTTCTCCTACCAGGACAGGATTGTTCTTGGTCTTCCTGGATAATATTCGAATCATCCGCCTAATCTCGGAATCCCGCCCTATTACCGGGTCGAGTTTGCCTTTCGAGGCCTCATCTACTAAATCCCGACCATACTTATCTAATGCTTCGTAAGTCCCCTCAGGATTGGAACTTACGACACGCTGGTTACCTCTTATCTGTGTCAATGCTTTAAGATATTTATCTTTAGTTATGGAGAAGTCGTGGAGTACCTTTCCTGCTTTGGTTGAGGTCCCTTCTTCGATTATCGGTATCAATATGTGTTCCACGGAGACATATTCATCTTTAAGATTCTTCGCTACTTTCTCAGCTCTAACCAATAGTCCGTTCAATCGTTGTGTCACATAGATTTTGCTGGGGTCATATCCTGGTCCGGAAACCTTCGGTATGTTGTTAAGCTCCCTTTCGACTAACGATACAACAGATTCAACCATCACATCCATCTTATTTATGATTCTGGGTATAAGTCCATTTTCATCAACCAGCAAAGCATATAGTAAGTGTTCCCCATCTACCTGGTTATGACCATATTCGACGGCAATACTTTGAGCATCAGTTAATGCTTTCTGCGATTTATCGGTAAATTTGTTTAAATCCATATATAACCTCCTGTTAGATAATCACATATATATGAATCAAGAATTGTGCCAAAGTTAATGAAAAGTAGTGATTGTACATGTAAACATAACCAGGAGAGGTAAAAAAGCTAAACACCTTTTATGAAAACTTAAGTATCATTTCATTATTAAACCAATATAGGGTCATTATGACCCATCCTTAAGTAAGATTAGGATAGATTAATGTTTTTCTGCCTCAATTGTGTCAATCCCAATCCGATAATCGATTGCCTGGGTGTTTTTACCGGTAATAACGAAAGATAGTGTATTCATACCAATCTTAAAATGAACATTGTCGAAAATAATCTCTTTCGGTTTAATCCTGCTATTATAAAAGTCTATCTCATTTAAAGCCTTTCCGTTTAATTCAATCATAACCTTACCAAAGTCTCTTCCTTCAATCATACCAAGGTTTAACCTATATTGGCCACTATCTTCTATGTTCAATCCAATGTCTACACTATCCCCCTTTTCGCTTTCTGTGAATAGAAGTTGATCATAACTCTCAAAATCATTCGAAAACCGATACATCTCTTTCTGGAAAAACAATTTTAGACCATCTATGCTTATTACAGCGTTTGGTAACAAGTCCAGCTTGAACTCATCTCCTAACATAACTTCAGACTGAATGATATCAGATTGCCAATCCTCCCTAAACCTGTATAGAACAACCCAAAAAGAATATGACCCCCGCCAATAAGTCACCAGCTCATATCTCTGGCGAAACCTCGAATCATGGGTCAAACCATAATAATACTTGTTCTTCCGGTTGAATGGTGCAAAGATAGAGCCAATCCGGGCTTTATGCTTACTGGGCACTTCTTCCAAAGGCTGATCGAAATGCTGGGGGTCTATGTTGCTGTTTTGTATGTATTCCTCAGAAACCATGAATAAGTCATGCTTAAGCCTCTTATCATGGTGGGCATCAGTGTATAAGACGGTAGCAAACCATCTCGCATCTTTACCATACGAGAAGAAATAATCACGGGCGACCTTCCGAAAAGCCTCGGCTTCTTTCTTACCTTCATCTGTTCTAATCTTGTCGTGATAGAAGAAAGGCGTATAGTCATATTCGGGCATAACCTCTCCCATGAATGGATTAACGATGCCTATCGTATCGATAAACCTTATATCACGGGCAACCCACGGAGTATAACCCATATCCTGGAAGATGGCATAATCGCCTTTCCCAGCATGTTCATTAAGATAGCGACCAAACTCACCATGAGAGTTTTCCAGTAAGCGTATAAACTCGCCCCCATGCCCTAAAGCAAAGCCTATATTGAATGCAAGATTCGCAACGACGATAAACGCAATAAGCCCGGAATGTAGGTTCATTGTACTTATAGAAGCTCCATTAACACTATTATGCTTCTGTTGGTTTATGAACATAATGAACAGAAAAGATAGAATGAATACAAATAACACTATCAAAGACCATATAGGGTATACATCAACCATATGGAATGTTAAAAGAGAGCCGTCACTCCTTGTTATAGCGATGAGTGAGACCAGAAACACAGGTAGAAAAGTCAATAAGAGGAGATTCTTCATCATTGATATAATGGATTTGGTTATGGATAAGGATTTGGAGTACTTACCATGCCTTCTACCGCACCATACAATCAACATTCCAGTGATGGTAGTAAAGATTAATAGCACTCCCAGCACGATTAAAGGAGTATTCAGGTTAAAGTTCAATACTACACCGAATATCCCTGTTGCAAGTCTTATATTTCCGGTTCGGCTTATATTGATAATCTCTTCTACATTGGTAAAGTTGAAAAGGAAAAAGAGGAACACCACCGAAAACAATATTGATTGAACTATACCCAGCCAGCCC
>CAYUUC010000148.1:0-8276 GCA_964447635.1 uncultured Spirochaetia bacterium | reverse complement strand
GCAAAAAGAAAGAACTGAGAAGTATTATATTGCCTAACTTTATTCTTTTCTTTATGAAAAGAAACAATGGTATAAAGCAGATACCTAAGAACACCATATTCATAATAGCTGTAGTTGTCTTATCTTCTTTACTTAATAGATACATTATGATTAGGGCTATCGTAAAAAGCATTGTTATGCCTAGTGTTATATACGATGTCTTTTTTACTATTTTATCTAATTCACCAGTTAAACTTGTAGAAGTGGAAGCGGGAGTTAATTGTTGCTTATCTTTCATCAGTCTTCCTTTCATCAAATGTTATATAGATGCACTATATTTTATTACTTAAGGAATATAATAATAATGATATAACTTAATATAAATATAATATAAAATTAAGAATGATACTTCTCCTTAATGATTTATAATACATTATTGATGGGATATTTACCAATGTTTTTCCAGCATTGCTATATACTGTTGTTTGGAAGCGGCACCAGCCATCGAATCTACCTGTTCACCGTTCTTGAAGACCATAATAGTTGGAATACTCATAATCCGGAAGCGTTCCGCCAGCATACGATTTTCGTCTACGTTGACCTTAAGAACCAGCAAGTGCTGAGCATTCTCCGAAGAAATCTCACTCATTATAGGAGAAACCGCCTTACATGGAGCGCACCAATCAGCCCAGAAATCAACGATAACCGGATAGTCTACACTATTTATCAGTTCATCGAAGGTAGTATCGGTAGCTTTAACCGGCTTCTCCGTTATGTTGAGTTTTTCCCCGCACTTACCGCATTTGGGGTGGTGGGGTATCTTCTTTATTTGGACTTTGTTTTTTGCTTTACATTTATGGCACTTAAATATAATACTATCTGCCATGGTTCTACTCCTTGTTAATCCTAACCTTAATGTTTTATTCTATATCGTAAATTTGCCGTCTTTCATTATCTGATGCTCTTTACCGGATTTGTCCACTGCTATAACATCCATTTGGTGAGAACCAATCATAAAATCCGTATGGACCAAAGATACATTACATCCAACCTCTCTTTTGTCCGTATCGCTAATCAATTCATTACCATTGGACAGACAACTCGGGTATGCCGCTCCTAATGCTATGTGGCTGGAAGCATTCTCATCATAGAGGATACTATCGAAAATTAATCCGCTTTGGAAAATCGGTGTCCTGACATCGACCAGGGCTACTTCACCCAGGAACTTCGACCCCTCATCGACTGATAGATACTTATCGAGTATCTCTTTCCCTTCATCAGCACCATAATCAACGACAGCACCATCCTTAAACTCGAAATAAACCCCTCTTACGATGGTTTCCATCACCTTAACCGGTCTGGTGGTCTTTACTCTGCCATTAGTCCTTCGGAAGTCTGGTGTGGTGAATAACTCTTCTGTAGGTATATTTGGGAAGAACAGTCTTCCATCAGGAGTCTTGGTAGGACCTCCTACCCATATACTAGTCGGTGTTAATCCTATCTCCAGGTTTGTTTCATCTGACTTAAACACCAGCTTATCTATATTAATATTATCCAAGGTTTTACTACGGTTGATTAGTGTTTCGCCGTGTTCCTTCCATGCCTGTATGGGATCATCCTTATCCAGTCTAATGATAGGTTTCATGCTTTCCCATAGCTTATCCACTGCCTCATCGGAGGCTTGTGTTTTCATCACTTTTCCAGCCCATTTCGGACCGGGGGCACATATCACACACCAGGGGTGCTTATGTCTCATGAGGTGATCCATACGGGTTTTCAGCTTCTGACGTACAGCTTTATTCATAGCACTCATCTTTGTAGAGTCTATATCCTTAAGAACATCTAATTCCTCGGTGTTATCGATTCTTATTGATGCCCAATCTTTCGCCAGCTGTTCATATGCGATTGCTGTGGTATAATCGGGCAGGTATTCGATGTAATCATCTTTGGATTGGTTAATCCTGGTTTTGGTTAGTTTATTACTTGATACTTTGATATCGACATACTTAGCTCCTCTTTTATATGCTGATTCTGCAAGTAAGAGTGCGAAGTCATAATTAGCAATTCCGGTTGAAATCATTAAGCATTGTCCTGGATATAGGTTAACGCCAACGCTAATGACTAAATCTGCATATCTTTTCAATGAATTATCATCCATAAATCTAAATTCCTTTCATTTGTGGGTATTAATATTTATATAATCAAAAAACCTACAAAAATGAAGGAACAATATTTAATTTATGGTTTAGAATTTGCTGTGTGTAGATTAGTGTAATAGAAAAAGAGGTTATTTTTCAGCTGAGAAAATGTTTGAGTTTAGATAGTCGATTATGTTGGTATTTGCTACTCTTTCGAGGAAAGCATCTTTTTCTTCTTTTATGTTTTTCCTGTAAACTGTCTTAGCATTGGCGTCTTTCTTTTTTATGAATAATGTATCGCCTGTTTGGTCTTCACCTCTTCGTTTCTTTTTGCGGATCTTTCTTTCCACTATTTTTGCTTCTAAGCTTTCACTTTCGTTAATAGCTTCTATTATATCTTTCCACTTGGTATTAGGTTTTAATTCTACTGACATTTTGAAATCACCTTCCTGGTTTTCTTTTTTTCCTATTCTCAAATAATGAAGAATGTTGAATAAATAATATAATCTCTTTTTGCAAAATCGTCAAAATTTTTATCTGATTTTTAATATAAAAATAAACCATCATTGATACCTATCTCATTAAAATGATACAACATCCATGAAGAAGTTTTTGGTTTTAATATCTGTTTTTAATGCATCGATTAGCTCATCCTCATTACTTATATTGTATCCATCGATAATTGTATATGCTTCATTCTCGGGGTCATCTCCGGTATGGTAATCTGAATTGGAAAATAGGTTAAGACTATATTTATCTTTAATCTTAGAAAACCTATCCTCAAGACTCTTTAGATATGAGCCTCTCAGTGTAATTTCTACCCCATCAACCATAGATAGAAGCACAGGATTGTCCAGCTCATCGTATCTCAAGGGATGACATATAACCATACCCCATTTCTGGTGGTTCTTTGTGATGGCTTCCATCTGCTGGTAAGTTCTTGGTATATTTTCCCTTACATCGTTTATGAAGTCTTCCCCGAATATCAGTATCTCAACCATGTTAGCAAAACAATACTCTATACCGATAATAAGGTTTGGTAAGTCCTGTCTATCATCCAGCTTTTCATACTCCTTTGACATCTTCTTCGCTTCAGTGTAAGCATTAGGGAAGTCTGGAAAATGGTCTGTTATACATATCGTATCCAGCAAACCCTTCTTCATGCGGCATCGGGAGAATAAGTCCAGGTCTCCGTCTGATAGTATTGTATGGTTATGAAGGTCTATTCTTGTATTTAGTTCTTCTGTCATGGTTTCAACTCCTATGAGAATTCCTAGATATATAATATAATAAATAAGGGAATTGTAAACATTTGATTAATTATGAATGTTTTTTTATCTTTGATTTATGGAAAAGCTATTTAAATTGATTAAGGAGCGTCTTAATGAAAAAAAACTTATTTTTAATAATATCAATCATTTCCATTTCAATTTCCATTATAACCTGTCAGCCAACAGAGAAGACAGAAAACCCTGTCTTTACTCCGGAAGGCGGGGTATATAACAACATCATTAATATAAGTATATCATCGGAAACAGAGGGGGCAACTATATACTTCACCTTGGATGGCTCCGAACCTACACACAATTCAAAGGAATATTCTTCACCTATAAGTGTCTCTGAACCTGTTACCATCAAAGCTATCGCTGTCAAGGAGGGCTTTTTAGCTAGTGATATTGTTTCGGAAGAATACACACTTTCCGGTTGGATTGAAAACATCGTCTTTTCTAACAAAACGGATGAGAACGACTATCTGGGCGAAAGCGTTGCTATATACACTGACAACAAAGTCTTAGCTGGAGCTTTATTCGACGAATATAACGACATCGAAACCGGTGTAGCATACTTATTCGAGAAGGATGAAGAAAATATGAGCTGGACCGAGACTGCCTTTTATCCCTCTGATGCAATCGTAGGAGTCTCATTTGGTGATTATGTAGCTGTATCTGATGGGGGTGTTATCCTTGTATCAGCAACCGAAGACGATACTATGGGAAATAATGCTGGTGCTGTTTACATGTATAGAAAGGATAATCAGGACTATATACAAACCAAGTTCACCGCCTCTGATGGGGAAGACTTTGACGGATACGGAGAAGAGACAGCAATCAGTTCTGATGGTAATAAGATTTTGATTGGTTCGCCTTATGACGACGATGCCGGAACAACCACCGGTTCGGTTTATTACTATAAATGGGTTGACCCCGACTGGGTGGAGACCAAGATAACCGCTTCCGATATGTCGGAGAGCCAGGGCTTCGGGATAAGTGTGGATATGTCCCATGATGGGCAAACCTTGCTTATCGGTGCTCATATAGACGATAGCGTAGCAAACAATGCCGGTGCGGTCTATGTGTATAAGTGGGATGGTTCTCAATGGGGAGAAACTAAGATACAACCCGCACAACTATCTGAGGATGACCGATTCGGTAGAACAGTCGCTATATCCCAGGATGGTAACCGATTTGTAGCGAGTGCCTGGGGGGACGATGAAAATGGAACAAACGCAGGCTCAATCTATGTCTATGATTGGAATGGCACTGATTGGAGCGGTAAGAAGATAATTGCTTCTGAAGGTGATAAGGAGGACTGGTTCGGATATACTGTGGATATCTCATGGGATGGTGATACAATCATAAGTGGGGCTATCTACGATGAACAAGGTGGGGATGACGCAGGTGCAGTCTACATATTCGAAAGAAATGGTACTGAATGGCTGGAGAAGAAGCTCCTGCCGGTAAATAGCAGTGTTGGAGAGAGTTTCGGTTCAAGCATATCCATCAACAGTGATGGGAATGTGTTTGCCGTGGGGTGTGTTAAAGATAGTGATAACGGAACTGATGCCGGTATAGTCTATGTCTATAAATACTATCCATAAATTGGTTTAAGTTAAGTTTTTATGAAGTGATGTATATTAACATGGGTTTCTATCGAAAGATTATTGGTTGAATTCCAAATATATCTTTTTTAATTTTGTGGTTAATGATTCTATATACGCTTTCACTTCTTCGATTGAATCAAAGTTATTTTTAATACTATTGAAAATTTGGATTATTTCTATGGAACCTATTCTTTCTATAATTTGTATAGCTTCTTTTCTGACTTTATCTTCGGTGTCTTCTTCCATGGTTTTGACTAGTGGTTCTATGGTTTTGGTATCAATCATCTTACCCAAAGCGATGACAGCGGTTCTTCTGACCTCATGATTTTCATCCTCCAGAGACCTGATAAGCCATTCCATGGCTCTTTCCCCTCCGATTTTGCCCAGAGCTTCTGCTGAGTATCTTCTTACCTCATAATCCTTATCTTCCAGCTTTCTGATAAGTTGATCGACCGCTTCTTTGTTGCCAATCTTACCCAGAGACTCTGCGGAGCATTTCCTTACTTCATAATCGATATCCTCTAATGCGACTATAAGTGCTTTGATGGCTTTACTTTCCTTCAACTCACCAAGGGCAAGGGCAGAGTATTTTCGAATGATATAATGCTTATCCTGCATACAGTGGATGAGTGTATCAGAAGCCCTAAGGTCTTTAATCTTACCTAATGCTTCTATTGAGTATCTTTTCAGCTCGATGTCCTCTTCGGTTTCAGAGGGGGTATTATCGATGATGTTGATTAAGATTTCGGTTGCCCGATTGTCCATGATTTTGCCTAATGCTTCAGCGGAGAGTTTCCTAACTTCTATACTTGGGTCATTTAAAAGGCTTATTAGTAGTCTATCGATAGCTCTTTTATCTCTAATATTTCCCAGTGCTTCTGTTGCGTATTTCCGTACTTCAATTCTATTATCATCGAGTTTTTCCAACAGTTTATCTACCGATTGTTCATCTCCTATTTTGCCTAAAGCTTCTGCTGCTATCCATCGGATTCTGGGATTTTCGTTATCCAGTGCTTTGACCAAACTTTGAACATCTTTATAGTAAGCCCATTTTTTGATATCATCCGGGGTTATGTCCATGATTATATCCTAAGTTTATTTTAAATAAATTTACTGCATATTACTAATCTATAAAAAGTCTTTGATAATGAAAATATACTCATATGATTTTATTATTTATCCACTTTAATTAAGAATATGCTAACCATTGATACTTCACATTCTATTTATTACTTGACTATGATAACAAAATTGCTTAATTTCAGTTATGGAATTATAATAATAAATTTGCTTATCAGAGGTTTTTTTTAAGATGAAACAGACTGTACAATTAGATAGAGCCCAGGAAAGGATGAAACCTGGCATTATTACCCGAAACGGCTTTTTGGGAAACGATAGAAGGAAACTCATTGAGATACTACTGGAAGACGAAGCGAAAGTAAAAAGGTTGGATTTAACCCATTCGGATATTGCTCATCGTATGATTGAGCTAAGAGATGCAGGTATGAAGGGTCTCGGCGAATTCATGACTGTTGAGCCACATTATGAAGTAAGGGTTGATAGTGTTAGGGGGAAGCTTCCTTGCCCTTTCGGTGACCCGGGCATCTATCCTAAAACTAATACCACCGTTCGCAATTTAGAGTTGGATAAAGAGATAACCTTCACCGACCTTAATATCCATATGATATTGGCTCATGGTTTTTATGAAGGAGAAGGTGCGACCTTCCGATTAGAGCCTGAAGAGTTGGTGGAGATTCTTGATGTTAAATCTCAAACATAGTGTTAATAATTGATACACCTTTTATAAGAATTTTTCTTAAGGTGAATTTTATACAAGTTGTTTTTTTTAACATTAGATAGTATTTCTAACATTCTGTAAAAAACTGCTTATGTTAAAGTGTTTACAGATTTGGATTATTTGAAAAAAGCAGTAAAAAAATGAAAAAATAAGAAAAACTATGAAAGTAATAAACCTTTTTAAGTTGCTGTTTCCTTTGATAGAAAGGGAAATCATATAAAAGTGAAAAATCTGATAGTGTGTTTTAAAATCTATATATATACTCATTTAACTATGGACAGCATACATCAAGTAATAAACACTCTTAAAGATAAATCAACAAAGTTTCTTAGGAACTTATTAAGTATTAGTTTAAGTAAACTTCCTTGTAAGGCTACAATTTACAATATTATAAATCGGAAAGATATATTAGGTAAGTTTATTAAAAAACTTAGAAAACATATTTCAAAGAAACTACTTTATAATACTAATATCAGAATAGTAATTATGGACATGACTGGTCTACCTAAATATATTTAGGATGAGTTGGAAAACTATGGCTATTGTAGTAAAGGAAGATTTTTTGGTTATTAACAATCTTGGTTATGATAAAAGCTCTAAAAAACCCTACAATAGCACCAACTGCCTGAGCAACAGTGCTAAAAAACCATATCCAATTCATAATCAAAGAAACCCTCTATATTAAATATTTATTAATTAGGTTAATCAAAATTCAAAGAATTAGGAAAAAGCTTGAGAAATAATCTTAACATTATTATAATTCGATATTAAAAAAACTATTTCGAAAATAGCTTTAATTTATCCTTACATTAAGATTATCATAAAAATCCATGTTAAACAAATTTAATTGATTGTTAAGTTTTATTATTTTTGCATATGGAGAAAAAACATTGATTCAATTAATAAAAAAGTATTAAAAACCGAATAAAATTATGTATTCATGATAAAAAAAATTTATAGAATAAGTGTTAGTAAATATTAGAAAGTAATTATACTTAATGTTTTTTTATAAAGAACCGATTAATTGGGAGAGTGATTTCATTTATATCTTTATCTTTAATTCAATTAATCGAAAATATAGCGTGTATTCTATGGTAAAAACAACCCCTTAATGAATAGCAGGCTATTATTTAAAGATGTATGGAGTTTATCAATGGCTGATGATAATCAAAGAAACGAGGAAAGCGGGGTAGATTTTACTTCCTTGGACGAAATCCTCAAAGAAATAGGCGAAGAAGGCGTCCCGCAAAAAGATAAGAAATACATTTATAAACCATGGGACCAGGATAAAAATAAGACTCAATACTCCCTAAGTGGAGCTGACGTCGAAGAGGAAACTACCGAAATCGAAGAAGAACAACCAGAAGAAACCTCAGAAACCGGCGAAGATACTATCAAAGTAGAAGGTGAAGAAGAAGAAACCGAAACTGAAGAAGAACAAGAACTTCCCGAAGGTCATTTCGAAAAACCTATAGAAATG
>CAYUUC010000147.1:0-8377 GCA_964447635.1 uncultured Spirochaetia bacterium | reverse complement strand
ATATTTGTCTATGAAGGTATTAAAAGATGTGTTTATATTGTCTGGTTCAGCTCGAGATGCTAATTCAAATATCCTTGAGATTTCAAAGAGTAATTATGAGGATTTAAAAATCGTTACTAAGTTTTTACTAGGTAAAGATATCGATAGTTTTAAAGTATACTTGAAGAGTAAAGATGGAAAAAAGGAAATAGGAGTGAATCTCTCTGTAGAAGAAAGTATAGAAAATGATGTAATTAAGATTCCAACTAATTTAAGAAAATATGCTTTTGGGGATGGTTTTATAAAAGAAAGAGATTATGCTGGAAAAATGGTGAATAGAAGATTAGGGATAGCATTTGATGAAGAAAATAATAAGCTCTACTTTCAAAAATTAGACAATATCCAGAATAGAGAAAAATATATTATTCCTAAACACCCTTTGACCCTACTTAAAAAAGTGGGCGAGTTAAACAGAGATAATACTGAAGCCAGCATACTGAATAATCCTGATAACATATTACTTAATTATATAGAAATAGAATATAAAGATGAGTATTATTACGTCCCGATGAATAAACTGATAAAAGAGGGTGATGATTTTGTAATGGTTATAGCTAATTAAAAAATCATGATTGATTATTATCTATGTAACCAGGTTGTAATTCTAGATAATAAATTTGATGATATTTCCAAAGAAAGAAGATTATTCTTATACTAAACTGTTTTTAATATTGAATTATAAGAGATATTTGATTATATTTTGATAATATATATTACTAACTTTTAATTTAGATAAAAATCACAATGTAAATACTACCAATCCTGTATTAAGATTTAACTAAAACCAAGGGAGATTCTAATGAAAAGTTCTATGGCTATGCTATCAGGTTTTATAACATTTATTACTGGCTTTTCAGTTGGAGCTATAATACTAACTTTAACCAATTATAATATATTATTCGCAATTGGCGGGGACAATCAAATCATACTAGAATGGTACAATGAAAATGAAGTTGATGATTTTAATATATATCGAAAGAAAGAAAATTCAACCAGTTATTATCTAATAGCAAATGTCTCATCTCTACCCAATGGAGAATATATAGACGAAGGTTTACCAGCAGACACCAAGTATAATTATAAGGTTACTGAAGTATATAATGGTGAAGAAACCTTGTTTGATGAGGTTAGCGCTAGAACCAATAAACCTAATCCTACAGATTTAAGTATAACATATTCTATAAATAATGTAGAAGATGATGTGGTTAGTATGTTTCTTAATGTTATAGACCAGAATGGAAATCCCATTAAAGGGCTTGGTGTAGATAACTTCGAAATACTCCAGGATAACCGGAATAAGAAAATATATAGACTAACTTCAATCAGGACTGATAAGACAAGCATATCAGGTGTTTTGACTATGGATTATAGTGATAGTATGTCTGACTTTAACGTACAACAAATGGAACTACTTATAGAAAACTTCATAAATCAAAAATCTTATAATGATGATTTTGAAATAATAAAATTCTCGAATTATATTAACCGTGCTAACCATTTTAAAACCAATAAAAACCATATTAAGAGTATAATCAAAGCAGATTATCATTATAGAGACAGTACTAGTTTTTATGACTCAATATATGAAGCTGTTTTAGATGTGAGTTTAAGACCTATACATAATAACAAAAGATTCATTATAGCATTCACCGATGGCATTGATAATAACAGTGCCCATTCTATCAATGATGTAATTAATCTAGCTAAGGATACAGATGTGCCTATTTACATAGTAGCATATAGAGATGATCAATCAATCAATTCATCAGGTTATTATGGTTATACAAATGATGATTTCGAGATAGCTACCCAGCAAATGAAAAAGATAGCAGAAGAAAGCGGGGGGTATTTCTTCTCAGCTAATACTCAGAGCACTGGTATATATGAAATGGTTTATGATCAGATTGAGAATAGCTATATAATGGAGATTAATACTCAAAATCCAAATAACATTAAAATATCGGTTAACTATGAAGATTTATCCACAAGCGTAACAACCAAAGGTATATCGAGTAAAAATCCGGTCAATGCTTATTATCAGCCGATCTTCTATTATTTGAACAAAAAAAATAATATAGACAATAGCAAGATATTTAGATTTTATACCAGCGAAAAAGGTGGATTTATACCAATAACCAAAGATATAAGCAGTTCTTTGGATACAGAGATAGACCCTAGTGCTTATCTTATATTGAAGTTTAGGAAGAGCATAGACACACAATCATTGATGAACAGTTTGAAAATAAAGAATTTGATAAAGCTAACTAGAAAAAACAATATCACCAAAAACGATATTATACCATTCGATGTTGAAAAACTAAACTCATCTTCTACTCTATATGCTATTAAACCTATAACCAAATTCAAACACTACAAGGAACATATAACCAAGTATATAGGAATAAAACCCAATTACCTCTATGAAGTTACCATAAAAGGTGGTAGCGGTGGGCTTAAGACCACTAGTGGAGATAACTATTTGAATGATGATTATTCTTGGAAGTATCTAACTAAAGACCTGGATTATGGTCTTTATTGGTTTGGTGATAATAATAAATGTGAAAAGTTCGTCCCGGGGAGACCAAATCCTTATTATAACCCTAATAATAAGACATTCATTTACGTTCATGGATGGAAGAATGATAGTGTAGGGGAGGAGTTAGCCGAGAATTATTATCAGGATACTAATGCTGATTATCTAAGGGAAAGCTTCATGTGGGCTTATGAACACAGGGGTATAGTGGTTAATGATACTTCAAAGGTATGGAGGGACGATAATTGGAATACAGGTATTTTCCAATGGAATCAGTTCGCCGACGAAGATGGAGACCTCATAGAAAGACAGCCCGAAAAAGCTGAAGCCAAGATATGGAGGGGTGAGAATGAACATGGTGCCTTTACTGATGTTAATATGCGATACAGAACGATAAATCCTCTAAAAATATCTAATGACCCTTCTATAAACAAATCTATAGCTTATTATATTAATACTTCTACAGATATTACCACATTTGTTAAAGATTTCCCAATCGATAAATCCATAGGAGAATTATTTAGGGATATTTACAGGGAAGCATTAAAGAGTCAAAGGAATGACAATATAAGATTAGCGGGTCATTCATTGGGGGGTCAGATTGTAACATATACATCATGGTTATTAAAAGAAGACCATATTAAGAACCCGCTATCCACAGAAAGGATTTTACCCTCCCGTATTGCCCTGTTAGACCCTTATTGGAGTGATGGTGAAAAAAGTTATATCCAAAATATGGCTTCTGATTGGAGTAGCGATGTAGAAATAAAAAAGCATTTAATAAAAGATGATAATACTACCACTCATCGAGCAACGTATTTTATGATAAAGGATTTACTGGAGTATTATAAACAGAAAAACGGTAAAGACTTGGCTATCGAACAGTATAGAACTTCCGATTTAAGCGGAGATGTGTTAGGTTTTATGGGCGGGGATAGAAATGAGCCTTTAAAGGCTCTTACTTGCTATACTGAAGTAGAACCTTCTTATATAGATGAGGATTATGGTTTTTTCACCACTGAAAATCTGACCCAGGTTGGTGAAGAAGGTCATAAGCACAACATAGCACCTCGATATTATATGCATAGTTATAATTACATCTTTGGCAAGGGGGCTAATCACACTTATTCCCCTTCTGCTAAAATAGAGGATAAGTATATTGTAGGAATGATGAATGATAATGATAAATATGACAAGTATATACAGATAGAAGGAATGGAAACCATTGATTTAGATGATGATGTCTTCGGATTACTTACTTTACAGGACGTAGAATTAGACATGATAAAAATCGAAGGTGATGATAGGACTTATAAATTAAAGTATTTCAATTATATGGTAGGTGGTGCTTATGATATGTTATATAATAATAAAGACGAGGGAACTATGATGGTATGGAAAACCGGAACATCATATATAACTCTGATTTTACAGATGGAAGGATTGAAAGACACCAATGCTCATATTCTCGTTGGTAGTCCTAGTGGTAATAAGATAAATTTATATGGGTATAAGGTTACTGTAGAAGATATTATAGATGAGATAATGTCTAAATTTATTGTAAAATACTTAAGAATAAAAAGCTTAAAAGGTTTAGAAAAACCCAGAGAACTATTAGCAAAAACCATTGAGTATATCAATAAAGCAGAAACCGTCATCGATTTATTAGACATTGTGGAAGCAGAAATTTCATTAAAAGACACAGATATACCTGATGAAAAAGGAGAAAGGTTGAGAGAGTTAATCAGCCATTATTCATGGATAGATTATCTTCCAGAGTATAGTAAATTACATTATCGAAGAAACCAGTATAATGAATGCTCAAATGATATTAGCTTTATAACCAATGAGAAAATAGGCAAGGATTACTTAGGAACTGAGCTTATGGGAGGAAATTATAAATATTCATATACTATATGGAAGGATAAAGATGGCGGAATCTGGTATGAATTTGATAGTGATAATAAAGTAGGTGGCTACCATAATCCAAGCCCTAATGATAGTAAACCAGCTCCTTTCTACTATGTAAACGGTAAAAATAGGACTTTTAGAGGTGCTAGTGATGGTCTGTATGGATGTCAATGTACTTTTGCTCCGATAAGTGAGAATAGCGATGGTAATTATGAATATATATTGGATGATGAAACAGAATTTATGGGTACTTTCGATTATGCTTATTGGTATAACCAATCATTGGATTCTGATGATTTCCCCTTTCATAGAGCTGTCGATATTATCCCGCATGAAAGGAATGTTGAGTTAAACAGAACTAATTATGAGAAGAATCTTACAAAACCTTTGATTAATAAATGATAAATAATGCAAGAGTCAAAAAAGTCTATCCTTTTTATAGTATACTATCTTGGTTAATTCTTTAATATTAAGAGTTATTTAATTAGTATTTATAATATCTATATGAAAACCAACTACATCTTTGCCATCTAATAAATTTGAAAAAAACTTAATCTCGTATAGGGGTTAATAAATATTAGTGTTATATTTAACATAGGAGAAATTTCATAATAATTTATTAATACTTAATATCATTTAAACTGGTAATATTGTATGGCTGATAAACATAATAATACTGAAAACCTTATTGAGGAGATTAAACATCTTAAAAGGGAATTAGAAAAATATAAAGGTGACTCAGAGAAAGGAAGCTATTATACAAAGCTAATCAATAATATGCCTTTCGGTTTAGCTGGATTAAGGGTTATATACGATTCAGATAGCGAAAAACCTATCGACCATTTAATCGAATTTTATAACCAAACCGGATTAGAGTATATCACTAGTAATTATCCTTTGAGTAATAAGGATATTACAGGGAGAACTCTTACCGACATTTTTCCAGAGGTAGACCAGATTTTAGAATGGATCAATAATGTAGGCATCCTATCCCTAGAAGAAGACTATGAGCAGGAGATTGAACGTTATTATTCTGATGCTTTAAAAAAGTGGTTCTATCTTTATATATATATTCCAAAGAAAGGTTTCTATCTCTTACTTATGGAGGACATTACAGATAAAGTCTCCATAGAAGAAGCTCTTATAAAGAGTGAACAAGAATATCGTAATATTTACGAATCCTCTCCTATTGGAATCTTCCAAACCACAACTCAAGGAAAGTTTGTTAGAGCAAATCTCGCTTTATCTAAAATGTGCGGTTACGATGACCAGGAAGACCTTATGACGAATATAAACCAGGAAGGTTTACAGTCCAAACTATACGTTGACCCGACTGATAGAAAGAAAATCATTAATAAAGTTTTACAAACATATGATTGGTGTGACTTTGTGGTTAGGTTCAAGAAGAAAAACAAAGATGTTTTTACAGTGAAAATGATTATAAGGCAGGTTAAGTCAGAGAAGGAACCTGCTTATTATCTGGAAGGTTTCGTGGAAGATATAACCGAGAGGATAAGGATACAGAAAGAGCTAAGAGAGAGCAAAAACAAGTACCAAGTCCTTTTTGAAAAAATGTCCAGCGGTTTTGCTTATTGTAGAGATATCAAAAGTGAATCTGATGATTCCAACTTCTTAAAGATAATAGAAATAAATGCCTCTTTAGAAAGGATTATAGATAAACCTAAATCAGAAGTAGTGGGTAAAACTGTTAAGGATATTCTACCTATCTTTTGGACTGATGAGTATAAGGATATCCGAAGTAAAATAAATCTCCATATAGACCAGAAGAAAGATTTCAGTATGGAATTGTTTATACCAATTATCGATAAATGGCTCTTTATACTGTCTTATGTACCCAGAGATGGATTTGTAGCATTCATGGTTAATGATATTAGCGAAAGGAAGAGGGCTGAGAAACTTCTTGAGACCAGACTCCGATATGAAACCGGTATCGTTAACGCATCAAAAATCCTTCTTAAAACCAATATCGGCATAGATGAAGCGATGAAAAGGACACTACGGGAAATGCTTTATGTATCACAAACTAGCAGAGTTTACATATTTAAGAATAAGTATGTAGAATCTAAAGGTTTATGTATGGATATGATTTATGAGGAATGTTCCTCCTATGCTACTCCATATATCAACGACCCACTAATGCATGAGTTCCCCTATAAAAACGAACCTGGTAGCTGGAAGGATACTTTATCTACTGGTAATTACATTATAGGAATGACAGAGGATTTCCCCGCAGATGTGAAATCTGTATTTAATGAACAAAACATCCTATCCATTTTAGTTTTACCCATCTTTATTGGGAAAAGGTGGTATGGGTCTATAGGTTTTGATGATGTAGAGAAAAGACGAATATGGAATGAAGAAGACATCAGATTATTGAAGACAGTGGCGGATATGATTGGATCATACCTGGAAAGAAGAGAGACCATTCAGCAGATAAAGGAAAGCGAGAACCGATATCGAGCTGTAGTAGAAGACCAAACCGAACTTATCATCCGGTTTAAAGATAATGGGGATATTACTTTCGTAAATGAGGCTTATTGTAGATACTTCAATACATCTAAGGAGAAAATCATAGGTAATAACCATAAACAGCTTAGCCATAGGAAGTACTATGATAAGTTCCTGGAGAATATTCAAAGCTTGAATCCCATGAGTCCTTCTATTACTGATGAATATGAAGTTACCACATCAAAAGGTAAACGCATATTAAGGATGACCGATAGGGCTATATATGATGATAACAGCAATATCATCGAGTATCAGAGCGTGGGTAAAGATATAACAGAACAAAAGAAGGCAGAACAATTTTTAAAAGAAAGCGAATCTAAATATAGAACCTTATTCGAGACAGCAAATGATGCTATATTCATTTTAGAAAGTACTTATTATGTTGATTGTAATATACAGGCGGTTAAGCTATTAAATGTAGAAAGTAAGGATGATATAATAGGAATGAACCTGTCCTATTTCCCTCCGGAAAACCAACCCGACGGATTATACTCCAATGAAAAAGCTTCCAAAATCATTCAACGGGCTATTAAAGGAGAACCTCAGTTTTTCCAGTGGCGTATCATGTTGCCTAGTAAGAAACTGGTCGATGTAGAGGTAAACTTAAACTCCTTCCAGAGCCTCGATAAGAAACTGCTTATTGCTATTGTGAGGGATATAACAGAGAGGAAAAAGGCTGAAGAAAAAATCAAAAACTCTCTGAAAGAGAAGGAGATACTGCTTAGGGAGGTCCACCATAGGGTAAAGAATAATCTACAGATTATATCCAGCATTATTAATCTACAGGCGAATAATACCAAAGTAGAAGAGATAAAGATGATTATCAAGGAGATAAGAAACCGCATCTTATCCATGGCACTTATCCATGAAAAACTCTATCAATCAGATAATATAGCTAAAGTCGATTTCTCTACCTATGTCAGAAGCCTTATCCTGGGTCTATTTAACACTTATGCCGTTACTGAGAAGAAGATTAAGATAGACATCGATATATATAATGCTCAGCTCAATCTCGATTTTGTTGTACCATGCGGACTTATCATTAACGAAGTTGTATCCAATTCCATTAAATATGCTTTTCCGAGGGATATGTCAGGTAGGATTAAAGTCTCATTCCAACCTTCAGAGGATGGGGAAGGATTTGTATTAGATATAATTGATAATGGAGTAGGTATGCCTGAACATATCGACTTTAATAAGACTTTAACACTTGGATTAAGATTGATTCGGGCTCTCATTACCCAGTTAAATGGTAAGGTTAGTATAGATAGAAAGAACGGTACTCATTATCATATAGAGTTTAAATCCAAATGGTATCTATACTGATAATTATTTATACCAATTTCATTTAATTTATGGTAATAA
>CAYUUC010000146.1:0-8402 GCA_964447635.1 uncultured Spirochaetia bacterium | reverse complement strand
AAATACCATTCTTCTTTACTTTCTTGATAAGAATTTGGACTAACTTTATACAAAGGACTCAAGCTTTCAATTTCCAGCATATCACAATCTGTAAATACTTCATTATTACAATTCATATCTGGATATATCATATCAGGATTAAAAGAAAACCTTTTAATAAAAAGATTACTATTTATATAATAAGCTGACCAGCCTTCTGTATTATAAAAACCCACTTTTTGTGATGATTTTGAATTTGCATCCTGATGTATCGTTAGGTATTTCTTTCCCCAATAGAACCTATTATCAGACATATCAGTATATGACCATAAAGCAATCGATGAACTAGGTAGTAGATTATCCATATTATGTTTTCTTCTTTCCGGTAGAGGTATAATAGCCATTCCTCCTGGCTTCATCACTGTTAATCCCCATATAGAATAAGATAAAGAGTGCGGATTACGATTATATATGCGATGTTTTATACAAGCTTTAGGTTTATTATCTGCAATATCAATTTCTAATTCTTTTTCCAATCCGGTTGTTTCTTCAATTTCTGTTGTGATTTTAATAGATTTTTCGTTTTTAATTGCTACTTTAACAGGTTTATTATCGGGATAATAAGTCATATTCTTATCTTCTGGTGCTATCCATAATCTATGACCACCATAAATTCTCCATTTATCACCCCCGGTTTTACCAATCATTTCTTCATACTCTTTTAGGATATTTTCCCCATCTGTGGTCTTTAGACTTATGATCCTTGGTCCTATATCACTGGTTATTATTAGCTGGATATAATTATTGGAAATGCTATAACAGTTCTTCCAACCTTTATATTCTATTTTATCCAATTTAAATCCCTCAATAAAAAAGTAATACTAATGTAATATTTATCATAAACATTTTGTATAATTTTTTATATAAAAACCTCTATTTAATTATATTTTTATAGAGTTGATTTTTAAGCATCCTATATGAGGAATATTATGGATTATGTAAAACCTAATGATGATGTAGATGAAATTATCGAGAGATATCCCCAGGTTGTCGACTTTTTTTCTGAAAAAGAGATTGTATGTGTTAAGTGTGGAGAACCTGTATGGGGGACGATTGAGACGATTATTAAAGAGAAGTATAACAATGTAGAAGACATTATCAAGCAACTCAACCAATACATTCATAATTCTAAGAAGGATTAAAATTACATCAACCGAAAATCTTGACAAATTTATTAATTAAATTTAAGTATTTAATATTATTATATATATAAAATAATGTATTTCTATATAATATCATTGTGAAAAACCATTTATGTTATATATTTTATCATATATAATTATACATGTGTATTGTAATATCATAACCAATTAACCTTAGGAGTGATTAAATGAAGAAAAAAGTAAAATATTTTATACTTCTTGTAATGATTATACCTATACTCTTTTTAGCATGTAAGCCTCCAGAAGAGATAGATGATGATCCACCAGCTGAAGTAACTAACCTTAGTGCTACGGTAGGTGATAGGATGATAACACTAACCTGGACTAATCCTACAGATGAGGATTTTGATAAAGTCGAGATAAGCGGGGATTTGATTTATACAGTTTATCTGGAAGAAGGGGAAGAAGAATTAATAATAAACAATTGTCATAATAGAATAAGCTACGTCATTACTGTTAAAACCATCGATGATAAAGCGAATGTATCAAATGGTAAATCAGTCTCAGCAACACCAGATGGAAGTAGCATATCTCCACATATTGGATTATGCCAGGATATAGCTGATAATTGGGCTGGTGTTTTCCTTAATTACGACACTCCTAGCCAATTCGTAGATGAGTGTAATCTAGTTAAGAACTATGCTGATGATATGGAAATGATACAGGAAGTAAGACCATTCGTAAACGATGGACATTTCTATATTGGAATGGAAGTAGGAGATCCCCTCAATGACTATGATAATATAAAAATCATACCAATCGTTGTAACTGAAGCTAATAATGAACAAATCGTAATAGCCAAGTCTCAAGACCATCTAAGAGCTGTCGGTTTAGAAGAGGGAAATGTCATAACAAAGATTAATGGTACCGATATTTATGTCTATCTCAATCAATTAATGGAACAATTCCCACAATCCAGCGAATATGAAAGCAAAGAAAAAGCTACCCGTATACTATTCACCACCGCAAGAAATGTAAATAATGAAGACCATTATTTCGAAACACCACACTTAGATGGGTCTGAACCATTAAATATCGAATATAAAGATACTCAGACCGGTAATATAGATAATGCTTATGTTACCTGGGAAAACCTCTCCGATTATGATGCATCAGATATGTTAGATACCTCATTAAGTGATTATTGGAGCATTCAGCGATATTATGATGTTCAACCAAGTGATGAATGCATTTCTAATAACGAGTTTGCTACTCTATATGAAATAAATGGAGAAAAATGGTTAATATACCATACAATGAGTTTCTTGAATTGGGATTGGACGGATTCATGTTATATGCAGTTTAAAGATGAAGCAGATTACTTCGTTCATGATTTAAGAGACAGCGTTGGCGGGAATGCTGGTAGTGTTAATTCCATGCTGTATATGATTGGTGTTGATGATACTTTTAATGTATCATTAGACATGAAAAGCTATTCTAATGGTAGTCTGTATTCCTGGGGAACTATGGGTCTATACCCTGACTCTTACGGTGCTGAACAGCTTGACCCTTCAGTTCCTGTTTATATTTGGCCTAATGCTATTGCTGGTAGTGCCTGCGACTTATACTTATATGCTGTAACAGAGTCCAGGAAACCACCATATAACAATTCTAACAATATAACCATTGTGGGTAAGCCATCAGCTGGTAGAGTTCAAGCTATATCTCATGGATACTATCAAAACTTCGATATTACTTATCCATATATTCAAATATATGATACAAATGATGAACAGCTCGAGGGAAGACCAATATTGCCGGATTATCCTTTTGATGTAGACCCAGAATATTATGAAAGTCCAGATATGATTTTTGAGGAATTTGTGGACTTTGTTAAAAACGAAATTAAATAATATATATCTCAAAGAGAGAAAGGGGTATTGGTTTTAATTACTGGTACCCCTTTATTATTTCCTATCTTTTTATATATAATAAAGTAAAATTATTCTAGGAGAATAAATAGGTATGAAACATTTATTTGCTGTAATCATGATAATATTAACTATCTCAATATTTATATCCTGTCAACCTACAGATATAGACACTATTTCCGGAGACGAACCATTGATTGATACTACCCCTCCTATTGAAGTAAGTAATCTAAATACTTCAGTAGCTGATAGAACCATAACATTAACATGGGAAGACCCTAGTGATGAAGACCTAGATAAAATCATGGTTGCTGGTGAATTATTATATACCGAATATATAAATAAAGGTGTAGAAGGAATAACCTTAGAGAATGTTCATAATGGATTAGAATATGATATCATAGTCAAAACCATTGACGAAGCTGGGAACATATCAGATGGAATATCAGTTTTTGCTACCCCTGTAGGCAGTACAACTTCTCCACATATAGGTTTGTGTGATGATATTGCAAGCAATTGGGCTGGAATTTTCCTTAATTATGAGACTGTAGCGAACTTTATGAATGAATGTGAATTGGTAAAGAATTATAGCGATGATATGGAAATGCTGCATCAAGTTAGACCTTTTGTCAATGATGGGCATTTTTATATAGGTCTGGAGATTGGTGACCCACTAAATGATTATGATAATGCTTTCATAATCCCACTTGTTGTAACAGAGGCTAAAAACCAAAAGATAGTAATAGCCAAATCTAAAGACCATTTAAGGTCTCTAGGTTTAAAAGAAGGCAATATAATTAGAAAGATTAATGGTATTGATGTATATGTTTATATTGACCAACTTATGGAACTATTCCCACAATCCAGCGAATATGAAAGTAAGGAAAAAGCTACTAGGATACTATTCTCTACAATTAGAGCAGTAAATAGTAAAGACCACTATTTTGAAATACCTATTTTCGATGGTGTTTCCCCTCGATATTGAATATAGAGACACACAAAATGGTAATGTAGAAAATGTTACAGTGAATTGGGAGAATCTGTCTGATTATGATGCTTCTGATGTATTAGATACTTCCTTAAGTGATTACTGGAGTATTCAGCGATATTATGATGTTAGTGATATTAACCAATGTGTATCCGATAATGAGTTTGCCACTCTTATTGAGATAAATGGTGAAAAATGGTTGATTTATCATACATTTAGCTTTGTAGATTGGTATTGGGAGGATACATGCTATTTACAGTTTAAAGACCAGGCTGATTACTTTATACATGACCTTAGAGACAGTGTTGGCGGGAATGCTGGTAGTGTTAATGCGATGTTAGGAAGGATTGGCATAGACCCTTCATTCAATCTGACCTTAGAAGAGCAATACTATACCAACGGAAGTCTATTCTATTACGGTGATATGACTTTATCCCCGGATTCCAGTTCAGCCCAGCTTGACCCATCAGTCCCTGTTTATATTTGGCCTAATGCTATTGCTGGTAGCGCCTGTGACCTTTATTTATATGCAGTTACTGAATCTAAGAAAGCTCCATATGACAACCCCAATAACATTACGATTATAGGGAAACCATCTGCTGGTAGAGTCCAGGCAATATCTTACGGTAGTTATAACAATTTTGATGTTACCTATCCTTTCTTACAGATTTTGGATAATTCAGGACAACAGTTAGAAGGAAGACCTATATTACCTGATTATCCTTTTGATGTAGCCCCTCAATTTTATGAAAGTCCTGATTTAATATTTGAAGAATTGGTGAATTTTATCAAAAATGATATTGAATAATAAAAAATGATTGATATAATAAATAGTAAAGTCTTTTTTCTAATTAAAAAAATGATTACTATTTAATTATAGCCCCTCAAAGTAATTGAGATTAATATTTAAAGAGAATTTTAGTATTCTGTGATAATATTTCTGAATTAAAAAAATTTGCCATAATCTAGCAAGTAATGCTTGGAGAAATGAGATTGATGAAGAATCCGATTACTATTATAATATTATTCACCATATTCTTTACATCTTTAATTATTGCATGTCAACCTGAAGAAATTATAAATGAAAGTCCAGATGATGTAGAAAACCTTAATGCCATACCTTATGATAGTAGAATTAAACTAACATGGAATGAACCTGATGATGATGAGCTGGTAGGTATTGAAATTACTTATGAATATGGTATTATTGATATCCCTATCGGTATAAACCAAGCTTTAATAGAACCATTACATAATATGGTTTCTTATTCTTTTATGGTTAAGACGGTAAATAAAGATGGATATAAATCAGAAGGTAGAGAAATATCATCAACACCAGTTGGAGATGAACCTGAACATTTCGATATCTGTGATTATCTTTCTAATAATTGGGGGGGTGTAACAATACGATATGATAGTGTTGATGATTTCATGAATGAATGCCATATTATAGAATATTATTTTGATGATATGGAAATGCTACAGAATATTAGACCACTGGTAGAAGATGGGCATTTTTATATAGGATTAAATGAGTATCATTCAGAAAATGATTATAATCAAGCAAAAGTTATTCCTTTGGTTACCACTTTTGATATTAATGGGGATGCAGTGATAGCAAAATCTACAGATGAATTAAGGAATAAAGGTCTTGTGGAAGGTAACATAATTTTGTCTATCAACGGTAATGATACGGATTTCTATATAAACCAAATCATGAATATGCTCCCCAGTTCTTCTATACATGAAACTAGAGAAAAGGCTTATCGATTATTATTTTCATATATTTTATCTCCTAATATTGACCAATATTTTGAGATCCCTATTTATATAGACCAATCTTCTGTATTCTTAACTTATAAAGATACTGAAAGCGGGAATATAGAAAGTATTGTAGTTGATTTTGAATCATTATCTGAGTATATACCAGATGATATCTTTGATATGACCATGAACAATTACTGGAGCATTCAAAGAGAATATAATGTTGATTCTACAAATGTGTGTATATCTGATAATGAGTTTGCTACATTGATTGAAGTAAATGGAGAAAATTGGTTTATATATCATCCACTTAGCTTTATTTTTGATACTGGTCCTGGTATAACGAATGACCTACAATGCTATCTACAATTTGAATCTCAAGCGGATTTTTTTGTTCTGGACTTGAGAGATAGTGTTGGTGGTGGTTGGCACCAGACTAATATTATGTTAGGCATTGTTGATAGTTCTGGTTCATTTAATCTCCCTCGTCAATACTGGTATAATGGTCAATGGAGTCAATATAGTACATTTAGACTTGAAGCTATAAAGGATTCCCAGGTCCCATCCATCGGAGAAACAAAAAAGGTTTATGTATGGCCTAATGCTATATGCGGTAGTGCATGTGATATGTTTTTATATAATATAAAGAATTCGGATAATGACCACATTAAGATAATAGGTAAACCTTCTGCAGGTAGATTTATTGCTGTTCATACGGAGGATTTTTTAGATTATACAGTCTCAATACCGGTTTTATCTATTATGGATGAAGATAATAACCATCTAGAAGGGACATCCATAGAACCAGATTATTATTTTGATGTTGAACCAATACATTATCAGAGTGCTGATAATATATTCATGGAATACATTGATTTTATATCATCTAATGATTTATAGATATTGGTATGTTAAGTATTATCAGGAGGGTAAATGAGAGAGTTTGACTAGTAAACCCTCTCATAATATACTTAAGATTATAAATCCTTACCGGTTACTAACCCGGATGACAATATATCCTAAATAAATATAAATATTAATTTAATAAAAATTGATACTATTTATAGAAGACATCGCAAATATCTGCAGCCATCTTAGAGATAGCGTCCCTGACATATTTTTTGTCATTAATTTTGCGTTTCAATTCTTCTACGCGGGAGAACCCTTTTTCCTTTCTCTTTCTACGTTTTTTTCTTCTTTCCACTTTAAAATCCTTTTCAAAGTAGTATTTTAGTTTAAATAATACCTTGTTAAAAAAAATAAGAGAAATCCTTTTCTCATTTTTAACAAGTTAGATTTGATCCTTATTTTTTATAGTACACTTCCTTATTAATCATAATCAGAAAGCATTTTCGATGTGTATAATCTTATAAGGTTCTTTCTTTCCCATAATAAATACCACATCAAATCGACATGTAATATCTTCTTGGTTTGTTTGCTGGAGATATAATAGAGCTGTTTTTCTTATCTTTTCAATTTTCACAGAGCTTATGCTATCATAAATTTGAGTAGTATTATAACTACTTCTAATTTTTACTTCAACAAAAACAAGAATATTATCATGCCTACATATAATATCGATTTCTCCGTACTTTGTGTTATAATTTCTTTGGATAATTTTATAATCTTTTTCTTTTAAAAAATTACTTGCGATTTCCTCGCCTTGTTTTCCTTTACTATTAGAGTTTTTCATGTTTCTCCACAATCATCTTTTCGAATTCGAATTTTGTTAGCGATTTGTCTATGTAAAAATTATCTTGTTTAGATAGGTCTAAAATCTTTTCCTTATGGGGAGGGAGACCTTCTTCATCATATAAAACCTGGACTATTGGTGTTTTTGGAGAATGTGGGGAAGATTTTATCACCTGACAGGATAACCCATTATTTAGTAAAACATATGTAGAGGGTGGATATAAACCAATAGTCTTAATGAATGCATTAAGTAGCTTTGGGTCAAACTTCTCTTTTATTTCAGTTATCATTTTGGTTATAGCTTCAAAAGGGGTAAGGTTTTCTCTGTATGTTCTAGAACGTATTAAAGATGAATAAACACTGGTTATGGATACTATACGAGCAAGATAATGTATCTGATTATTATATAGACCCTTAGGATAACCGCTACCATCGTATAATTCTTGATGATGTAGGGCTATCATTGCTATATCTTTAGGAAGTTTACCTATTTGTATTAGAACCTTATAACCTAAAAATGGATGAGTTTTAATCTTATTATATTCTTCTTCGGATAATGAAGAGTTTTTTTCTATTATATGGTGTGGGATTATAAACATGCCAATATCATGTAGTAATGAACCTATAGCGAGGTCATTACGGATTTTTATATCCAGTTTCAGCTGTCTAGACATCATAAGGCTGAATATGCATGTATCTAATAGTTGGTCTATTATATATCTTTTAAAGTCATAGTTTTGTGTATTATAGAATATGATTTTATAGAACTCGAGTGATTCATTTACAATCGAATTATATAATCTATCAGTGACATTGATTAGCATTGATTTATCTAGTGCTTTTCGTTTTTTTATCGTATCAATGCATTCTCTTATTACATCTTTA
>CAYUUC010000145.1:0-8405 GCA_964447635.1 uncultured Spirochaetia bacterium | reverse complement strand
ATCTTTGCTATAGATGTTTTAGAGATGTTTTTATCCAGCAATTCCTGAATCTGTTTTTTGTATTTCTCGAGCTTACATTTGCAAATCGTTCCTTTTGGTCGTCCCAGACTTATTCCTTGTTTCTGTCGGGTTCTTAATGCTACTTTCGTCCGTAGAGATATTAAATCTCTTTCCAGTTCAGAAAGTAGAGAAAACATGGTTATGATTACTTTAGTGTTTATGTCCTGTTTGTTAATGGAGTCGATTCTTTCTTTGATATAGATAAGACGGATATTTTATTCCATAAGCTCCTGAACAATCGTGGTAACCTCTGATACGCTTTTGCCGAGTCTTGTAAGCTCTGTTACAATTATGACATCGCCTTCAGAAAGCATGTTCAACAGATTGTTTATCTTCTTTTATTTTCTGATATTTCTTGAAGATATCTTAATCTCCTCAAAGGTAATGTCATGAGGGCTATTGCTGTTTGCGTATTCCATAATTATCCTTCTTTGGTTTGCTATATCCTGTTTTTCCTTACTTACTCTAATATATCCGATAATCATTATAAAATTATAAATACTTTTTTACCTATTAAATTTAATAATATTATAATAAGTTAATAATACGATTATCTTATAAATATATTATAAAAAATAAATGGTTATTTAAATAAAAAAGGGAATGAAAGCACAAAGCCATCATTCCCTTTTTTAAAAATCAATCATTTTTATGTTTTATTTGCCGTTGTTTTTCATAAATTCAAATCCAGCGTCAATTGCTTTCTTGTTTATATTTACAATTTTGTCGCCCTTTGCTTTAAACACATATTCAATACAGTCATACAGAGTATCTTTCTTAACGATACCGGTTTTAGCGGCAAAAGCTCCGATTGTTACGATGTTAGCGGTTTTCAGATTTCCTACTTTATCGGCAATATCATTAGCGGCAATTCTGATTACGTCTATGTCATCTCTTTTTGTTCCAGGGTCACCCATAGATACATTTATAAACAGGATGCCGTCTTTAACCAATGATGGTTCAAATTTGGCAACGGATGGGATATTCATAGCGATAACTTCTGTTGTTTTTTCTGTAACAGGAGCACCGATAGGTTTATCTGAAACGATAACGGTACAGTTTGCTGTTCCTCCTCTCATCTCAGGACCATATGAGGGGAGCCAGGTAACGTTTTTGTCTTCCATCATACCGGCTTGTGCGATGACCTTACCCATCATCATGACACCCTGTCCTCCGAAACCGGAGAAAATCATTTTATGTAGCATTTTATAATACCTCCTCCTATTTATTATCTTCTTTTATGTCTTTATAGACGCCCGGAACGAACCACTTAACCATGTCGGTTTCTACCCATTTGAATGCTTCTTCAGTAGACATACCCCAGTTGGTAGGACATGTAGATAGAACCTCAACCATAGTAAAACCTAGTCCTTCTAGTTGATACTCGACAGCTTTTTTTAATGCTTTTTTGGTCTTGATTACTTCTTTTGGTTTGTCTACACGGACTCTGCTTATATAAGCTGAACCGGGTAATGTAGCAAGTATTTCACACATTCTTATGGGATGTCCTATTTGCTCAGGGTCTCTACCATAAGGTGTGGTGGTTGACTTTTGACCAATCATGGTTGTCGGAGCCATTTGACCACCAGTCATTCCGTATATAGCGTTATTGATGAAGATTGTAGTTATCTTTTCACCTCTATTGGCAGCGTGTAAAATTTCAGCGGTACCGATAGCGGCGAGGTCTCCGTCTCCCTGATAGGTGAAGACCATATTTTTGGGATGTACTCTTTTCATTCCGGTAGCAACAGCAGGTGCTCTACCATGAGCAGCTTCAGCCATATCGCAATCGAAGAACTCATATGCGAATACTGAACACCCGACAGGAGCAACTCCCATTGATATTCCTTTTATGTCAAGTTCATCCATTACCTCGGCTAATAATCTGTGGACGATACCATGAGTACAACCGGGACAATAGGTGAATTCTTTTTTTGTTAAAGAATCCGGTCTTTTAAATTTAACAACTTTTTCCATGGTTTTACTCCTTTATTTTTTTGTATATTTTTGCAATTCATTGAATATTTCATTATCCGTAGGAACCATACCGCCCATTCTTCCGTAGAATGGTGTTTCACATTTTCCATTAACAGCCAGTCTAATATCTTCAACCATCTGACCTGCATTCAGTTCTACGGTTAGTATTGGTTTACCCTTTGATGCAATCTCTTTAACCTGGTCTACGGGGAATGGATAGAGGGTAATCGGCCGGATTAAGCCTATCTTATATCCTTCCTGTTCAGCCAAATCGATAACCGATTTACATATCCTTGCCATGGTTCCAAAAGCAGCCATGTATGCATCACAATCCTGGTCTGTTTTATACATTTCGACCATAACTTCGTTTTCTCTCATCTTTTTGTATTTATCCTGAAGTCTCAAGTTTCTCTCTTCCAGTTTGGCAGGGTCAATATCCAAAGAGTTAATTTGGTTTGGTTTCCTTTTCTTCTGTGTTCCCATCATAGCCCATTCTTTTACAGGTAAAGATTTAGGGTCAATAGCTTCCGGAAGTTCCACAGGTTCCATCATTTGCCCGAGAACACCATCAAGGAGCATAACCGCTGGATTTCTATATTTATCGGATAATTCATAAGCCTTAAATACAAGTTCAATAGCTTCTTGAATTGTACTTGGAGCTACCACAATGTTTTTATAATCTCCGTTTCCACCACCTTTTACTGCTTGAAAGTATTCGGCTTGTGCGGGTTGAATATCACCGAGACCGGGTCCACCCCTCATAACGTTGATAAGTAAGAATGGTAACTCTGCACCAGCACAGTATGATATTCCTTCTTGTTTAAGAGCAACACCCGGTGAAGAAGATGATGTAAGTACTCTTGCTCCCGAACCGGAAGCTCCATAAATCATATTAATAGCGGCAATCTCTGATTCAGATTGAATAAAACATCCGTCGTCCATCTTCTGTAATCTTTTTGCCATGTGTTCGATTAATTCGCTTTGCGGGGTAATCGGATAACCGAAGTAGTGTCTTACACCTGCCAGAATAGCAGCTTCTGCAATAGCTTCATTGCCTTTCATTAATATTTTATCAGCCATAATTTCACACTCCCTTTATTTTATTTATATACATATACTTCAATAGCACAATCAGGACACATCATGTAACAGAAGCCGCAACCCGGGCATTTCTTCTCTGGGTCATGGAATTCTGCTGGATGGTAACCCTTTACATTAAATTTAGAGCTAAATCTTAGAAGGTCATGTGGACAAGCAGTGATACAGTTACCGCATCCTTTACATTTATCCACTAACACAAATGATTCTGCTTTTCTTTCTTTTTCTTTTACTGCCATATTAAAAGCTCCTTTTATTGTTTAGAGTAGGAACATAAATGATATTTGCTCCTTAAATATATATTTTAAAGTTTATTTTTCAAATAAATCTTTCAATTCTGTCATCTTTTCCCATGGTTTGTTCATAAACCGTCTTATCTTAAATTTATCGTATTTAAGATTATTAACATCATCATATATCTCCTCGAATACTCCATTATAAACAACAGGTATATCCAAAGCTGCTGAAGCCTGGTCGACAATCTTTTCACCTTTCTTGATGGTTTCCTCTGTGGTATATTCTTGTAGATTTGTATTATTAATAAGACCCGTAATCTTAATCTTACTTTTAGCTTCGAGCATATGATGTAATTCGATAATTTCATTTACCGTTTTAGTGAACGGTCTGTTCGCATTTACTACTAAATATGCATTATATTCATGTTTGCTAATTTCCTTACTCAAAGAACCAAGAACAGTTGCTCCATTAGCATCCCCACCTACATCAAGTACTAGATGAGTTTGTTCGTTATTTATATATCCTACAACTTCTGCTGAGATTGCTGGGGAGTCTGCTCTTTCGTAACCTTGATGTGAGGAAATAATCTTAATTCCTGCCTTCTCAAAAAGTTCTTTCTTATCTCTGGAACGGAAATATAGATTTACTACATCAATATCAGCTACTGCTACTTTTTCGTTCTCTTTCCTTAGTTTGATTGAATAATTCAAGGCAAATTCAGTCTTACCACTCCCATAATTAGCCATGAATATGTGAATTTTCCTGTTTGACATTAACTATTCCCACTCGACTTTTATTTTTAAGTGAAGTTATTCCCAATCCTTTTAATCGAATCGCTTATCAATAAGCATATCCAAAAATGGATGATATCTTCATAATAATATAATAAAAAAAACAAAACATTAACAAAAATTAATGGTGTAAATATAGAATTTTATAATAGACTTATTTGATTTTATATATAATCGAATTACTATCCACTATCTACCCATTTATTATTAGAGAGAAAAATCTTTCCGTATATTTATCTAAATGATAGATGACTTTTAATACTATAACATAATCTTAGCCAATTCTAATCTAAATCCCTTTATTAGAAGCAGGATTTTTGCTATATTTTATATATGAAAATTACATTTTATTATTTTTCATTAAATTATAAATAATAATATTTCACTAATATTGGATAGGATTTATAATTAATGAATCTATAATTGATGTAAGATTCTAAATTAAATCACGAAAAATTAGGAGATATTATGTTTTTTAGAAAAGATAGAATTGCTATTGTATTAATTATACTTATTTCACTTTTCATCATAGGATGTGAACCTGCACCCGGTGAAAAGTCTTTTAACCTGGAAAGCGAGATAGTCTACGAAGACTTTGTGGCGGTTCATACTTATACCGAAACACAATTTATTGAAAACATCTTAGTAGCTGCCGGTAATGAAGGGATAAAGATATTCTCTGGTAATGCAGACTCTGAAACTGATGAACTTAATGAAAAAGGCTCTGTTAACTTTGATGGATATGCTTTTGATGTAACCAACTTCCAAGAATACGGACTGGTGGCTGCCGGAACTGGCGGGTTGAAAGTGTTAGCTTTATTGGATAGTTATGATCCATGGATTCAAGCTGAAGTGGATGCTGATGGATACGCCAAAGGTGTAGATTATCAGAATAACATTAGTGACCCCGATAAAGACAATTATATATTCCTAGCTAATAATGAACTTGGAGTAAAAGCAATAAACTTTGGAGATGTTAATAATCCCGTGCTCTCTTCCACATTGGATACAAGCGGGTATGCATTGAAGGTTCATGTAGATGGAGATTATCTCTATGTAGCGGATGAGGACATGGGATTAAAGATAATTGATATCTCAAATCCAGCATCAATGAGCCTTGTGGGGTCATTGAATACTGAAGGTATTACTTATGATGTATTTGTTTTAGGAAACTATGCTTACCTCGCTGATGGAGATACCGGTTTGAAGATAATCGATGTATCAGACCCTGCTAACCCTGTATTAGAAAGCGTATATAATACTGGAGGAGAAGTAAAGAGAGTTACAGTAAATGATAGCTTATACGCATTCCTCGCTGATGATTCGGAAGGATTAAAGATTGTCGATGTATCAACTCAATCTGAACCCGCTCTTATCGTTTCTTATAACACAATAGGACATGCTAATGGTGTAGATTACATGGATGACTATGCTTATATAGCAGATAAGGAAGGCGGTTTACTAAAGATAGATGTCGAGTATCTTGGTACACCTGAGCTATATGGTTTCTATGATAAATATGGTCAAGCTAGGAGTGTCTATATAGATGGTAATTATGCTTATATAGCTGATGACTATAAAGGCTTTATGATATGGGACATTTCCGATAGAGCCAATCCGATGCTTGTAAGCTAAAATGATGTTATGGGCGGTCTTGCTTATGATATTCACATAGATGGCGATTATGCTTATGTAGCTTCATTTGATTCCGGATTAAACATCTATGATATCACAGACCAAGCTAATCCTTCTTTCGAGGGTAGTTACAGTACTTCTCCCGCCTTTGCCAAAAAGGTTTTTGTAAAAGGCAATTATGCTTATCTTACAACCAGTGTGGATGCATTACATATAGTTGATATATCAGATAAATCCAATCCTAGTCTCTCAGGAGATTATGATGATGGCTATGAGGCTGAAGAGGTATATGTTCAGAACAATTATACATATCTTGCCGGTGCTTATGGCGGATTAAGGATATTGTTTACCGTTTCTCCATCCAGCCCCATATTCGAAGCTGAATATACTACAGCAGATAGGGTAATCGATGTTCATATACAGGGTGATTATTCATATATAGTTGATAGTAATGAAGGTTTTATGATTATTGATACTACATTTCATAATAATCCAATATTAGCTAGTACTTACGATATCTTAATCACCAATGCTAGTAGCTTATTTGTTGATAATGATTATGCTTTTGTAGGAGATAATGGGACTAAGAGTGTATATGCCTTAAATATAAGCGATAAGGCTAATCCTGAGTTGATAGACTTATTTATTGCAAGCGAAACCATTACAGACCTACATTTTGATGATACTTATCTATATGTAACTAATGACTTTGATGGAATTAAGATATTGAATTTTGATTAGTGAATAAAAATAATTCCAGTAATATATAACGGCAATTCTTTTTAGGATTGTCGTTTTTTAATGAATATCATATTAGGTGATTAGTTTATGTATATTGAATAGAAGGATAAAAATGATTATATTATGAGTAGGAAAACAAGTTAAAATCGATAGCTATATTAAGATAATTGACGGCGGAAACTATGGTTTATTTAAATAACGCTCTTACTAGTTATCCTAAACCTAAAAGTGTATTAAGAGCAGTTCATACTTATTTACAGGATATTCCTTTTAGTCCTAACCATTCCGATTATGCCAAAGATAAAGACCTTAATATAATCGAAAAATGCAGGAAGAAATTGGCATATCTACTCAATGTGGAATATAGTGAAGATATCATTTTTACTTCATCTGCTACCGAAGCGTTAAATTTGGTCATAAAAGGTCTTCCTGTGGAAAAATCACACCTCATTACCACATCAATCGAACATAACGCAGTACTAAGACCACTCAAAGCAATGGAAAGCGAGAAGCATATACAAATCACCATTGTAGAAGCTGACCAACATGGTCAGATAAATCCTTTAGATATTGAAGAAGCGGTAAAACCTTGTACTAAGGCGGTTATCGTAAACCATTGCTCCTGCACTCTAGGCTCTATTACGGATATTAAAAAGATATCTCAGATTTGTAAAACTCATAACCTTTTCTATATTATTGATGCATCACAAACCATTGGAACTATCCCTATTAACATAAAAGAAATAAAACCGGATTTCCTTATTTTTTCCGGACATAAGGGTTTATTCGGAATTACCGGTATAGGCGGTCTTTATATGAAAAAGGGGTTAGACATAAAACCATTAATCCATGGAGCTACATGCGACCTATGGCAAAACCTCTATCAACCACATAAAAGACCTGTATATTATGAGTCGGGCACGCCAAACTTACCAGCTATAGCAGGATTGGAAGCGGGAATCTCATTCATTATGAGATACGGTATCGAAAACATAAGAAAAAGGAAAGAAAAAGCATATATCAAAGTAATGGAAAGGTTAACCAAAGAACCTAAAATCTGTATTTTCGGAAAGGAAGGACTAAAAGATAAGCTACCAATAATTAGCTTCAATATAAATGATTTACCCGCATCTTCTGTGGGATTTTTACTGGAAAGGGAGTATAACATTATAACCAGGGGCGGGGTCTCTTGCGAACCATTAGTCTATAATAGTATTGATACAAAGATGCAAGGCTCGGTTGGTATAAGTTTTTCCGTTTTTAACACCGAAGAAGAGACAGATATCTTCATAGAAGCAATAAACCAGATCATTAAACAAACGGATAAGGTTAAACATCAAAGAGTATTATAAACTAACCACTATTGAATCAGTTGCTCTGCATTCTCTGCCATCTTTTCCAAAGTTTGAAAAGTAATGTTCATTTGATCATCTGTTAAACCGTTTGTTAATATATTTTTCCACTCACTAAGTGTTTTCTCTATCTTGGTAATTATTTTAAGTCCTTTATCCGTAATATTAAGAGTATTAGACCGGTTGTCTTTACTGTTGACCTTTTTTTCTATATAACCTTCATCAACCAGCTTTTTTACAGCTCTTGCTACATTAGCTTTATCAATCTTAAAGATACGGACTATGTCTTCTTGATTACACCCATCGAAATCGTTTACATAGAGTAGATAAGCATGCTGACCGGAACTGATGCCATATTTATTCAATTTACGGTTTATATACATTGATCCATGTCTATGAATAATGGATATAAGAACCCCTGGTTTAATATTCTTTTTAATGTTCAACTTTTATATCCCTCTTATACGAAAATTCATTGATCTTAAGCAATGATATAAGAGACCTTATCCTAGCC
>CAYUUC010000144.1:7086-8449 GCA_964447635.1 uncultured Spirochaetia bacterium | reverse complement strand
CTTAATTTGTGATTAATAGATATATTATTTGTTGGTGATTTTTTTCCAAACATAATATGTTATTTTTATATTAAGTGTAATTTAGAATACTAATTATTATCAAAGAAAAATTCAAAATAAGGTTTTCATTTATAATTATAGTACATATTTTCTCTAAATATGATTTAAAAAAATGGAGGATTAACCATGACCAAGAAATTTTTTTGGATAATTATTATCATTTTTATTATCGGAATATGTTTCTATGCTTGCGGTGAAGAAGATCAAACATCCGATGATAATGGTGAAACCAATAATGGAAAAGTCGAAGATGAAGAGCAAGATAATACTCAAGAAAATGATACATCCGAGGATGATATATCGGAAGAAGATTTAATTCGTATTCCAAATGTAAGTGAAGAAGATACTATATTAGAAGCCAGATACGGCGGTTATACAGTTAAAGTTATCACTTATGATATTAAGCAAAAAATAGAAAGTCAACCTGATTATCAAGATAATAAATTTGTATTAGCAGAAGATATAACCGATGAGCAATTCACAACCATTGCTAACCTACCATGGATTAAGTTTTTGGATATAACCAATTGTAAGAACCTGACCACTATAGAACCGGTATCAAATCTGAAAAACCTTCAAGAATTGACTATGATTCGTACAAAAATAAAAGACATTAGTCCTTTAGCTAAGATTGATACATTAACCAAATTAGATGCTGGTAGTCTTGACATTGAAGATAAATTAGATATATCTCCTCTTAAAGATTTAAAGAATTTGAAAGAAGTTCGATTCTATGGAACTAAAGTGGAAAAATACAATAATGCTTTAGAAGGGAAAGACATGACAGATATCAATCTATATATGAGTGATGTTAATAATATAGAATTTGTTAAAGGAATGGATAATCTTACTTCTCTCGATGTATATGCTTGTAGCGAGATAACCGATATTTCTCCGTTAGAAGGTTTACCCATCGAATACCTTAATCTTTACATGTGTGACCAAATTAATGACTGGATGCCTATTAATACCTTGAAAGAGTTAAAAGAAATATGGCTACATTTCACTGATGTTAAAGATTTATCATTCTTAACAGGTCTGGAGAATTTAGAAGACTTATCCCTGGATTGGAACGAGACTATAACAGATATCTCACCATTAACTGGCTTATCCAATATCAAGGATTTAGGTTTGGATGATGCTCAAATTACCGATATCACTGTAATAGGTGAAATGTCAACCCTTGAGAACTTAGACCTAAGCGGAACTTTGGTAAAAGATATATCTCCTTTAAGCAATCTAAAAAATCTTACCAGATTATACCTATCAGAAACTAATGTTGAAGACATTACACCATTATCCA
>CAYUUC010000144.1:0-7076 GCA_964447635.1 uncultured Spirochaetia bacterium | reverse complement strand
TGTTGAGAACCTTGAATATCTATATCTAAATAAGACATCTGTTTCAGATTTATCTCCTATTGGAAATCTCAAGGAATTATATACATTAGAAATCGAAGATACTCAGATAAGCGATATATCAATACTCAAAGGACTAACTAAGCTAACATACTTATCAATAAATGGCACTCAGGTTAGTGATTTATCTCCTCTAACAGAATCAGAAAGCCTTTATAGACTTGAGATACTAAATACACCGGTTACTGATTTAACCCCATTACAATCAATAAGCACTTTAAAAACCTTGAATATAAGTGGTAATATTACCCAGAATCAGATAGACCAGATAAAGAGTAATCTCCCTGAGTTGGATGTGAGGATTACAGATTAATTAGTTGTTTTTAATCTTATCCTTTTGCTATTAAACATGAGTTTTTCTCGTCTTTTGTCTTCTATCTCTCTTAATCGGAATTTGATAATCGGAATGTGAAGCAGGTATTTATCATTAATCCTACCTATCTTCAAATCTGTCCTGGCTAATAATGAGAATTGACTGTTTGTTTGCTCTAGAAATGATGTTTCCCCGGCAACCTGATATGGGTTTATTGTCTCAATTAGCATATTATGCTTGTATATATCAATTTCACCTCCCCTTAAGAAGATTAGACCTTTAGATAACTCCCCTTCTCTGGTGATATATTCACCTTTTTTATAATCCTCAAAAATGACCGATTTTGCTATTGTATACTGGTCTAATGTTGATACTCCATCATCCAGAACTGATGTTTTCTGTATAAAGAATCGCTTCTCTTTATTCTTTATGGCAAATTCTTCTGTTAAGCCGTTTCTTTTTAGAAATTCTTTTAATACTTGAGATGGAATCTCCAAAATATTACATGGGGTTATGGTTTTACAACTAGCCATCCTTTTAGTCGAGTTTAATGCTGCTATTTCCCCGACAATACTACCAGCCCTAATGACTTTACGTTCATTATTTGATTTAATTACAGCTATGGTACCGGTTATCAATAGGAATGCGTTTGTATCTGATGCTCCTATATTAATAAATTGCTCTTCCTTTTCATATTTCCTTATGTTACAATTTAATAGGATTTCAATTTCATATTTATCTACTCTTGGGAATAGTATTTTTAGGTAATCATAAGCTAGTCTTCTTAAGTAATCCTGTTCACTTTTAATAAGGATATTAACATAACCAAAAGGCTCATCAATCCCTACCTGAAGTTCTTTATCACGGAATTTTCTATCAGTATGTGAAAGGATTTTTATCTTCGATTTATCTTCTTCCATAGAATAATCTAATGTTTCTCCATGTATCAATCCTTCTCCAACATCAATCTTCTTCAAGTCAGCATACTCTTTATAGTCTCGGCTAATCATTTTATAGAAACTTTTGCTAATCCCCATTGATGAATCAGAGTAATAACTTTTTACCATTTTTCTCATCACTCTATCAGAAGCAATATCAGAGTTATGAGCGTATGTTTTTATCTCCCCGGTATTAGATATGGTTTTAAATCGATATATAGCAGTCTCTACAGGATGCGGACTTCTGGCAGTATATACATCCAATCCGTCAACCACCTGCCATTTATTGTATTTAAGGTATTTAACATGGAAGTAATCGAAGAAATCGTTTTCTTTTATATTTGTTAAAGCAGATAATTTCTTATAAACTGACAGTACTATATCCTTAGGTGCAAAAACCTTTATTCTATGATTAGAACGCATAAGGGTGGTTAAACCGGTGAAATGGTCATCATGGACATGTGTTATAAATATACCCTTTACCTCTCCTATATCTATCCCCAAAGCCTCTAATACATAAGAGGTATCTGGACCTGCATCAATAAGGTAAATCCTACCCTGGAAGATGATAATCGAACTGGTACATGGTTTATGAATATTCCAGCCGTCTCCATTTCCAGAATTTATAATGGAGAAATAATCTCTATCGACAATCCTAGGTTCAAGTTTATATGGTGGTTCATACTTTTCTTTTTGATATAGGTTAAGGTTAACTTCTATACTTTCATTATCATAGCTTATTTCAAAGATGTTTACCGATTTTCTTAGTATTATTACATCTTCTTTAAGTTTGGCTACTCTTCCTCTGAATGGCACTGGAGTAACCAATTCAGTACTTTCTTTTATCCTACCGAAGGCGAAATACAGTTTCATCTTCATAATCCTATCAGCCATGTTTAAAGGGATATCAGCGGATAACAATTCCTGGATATTAAACAAACCATAATTTCCCCTTTTAATATATTCTAATTGTGCTTGTAATTGAACATTAGTTCCTATAAGAAAAGGTTTTTCCCCTCTATTATTTGGATGGTTTGGTACCATCATTCCTTGAATATACAACATATGCAGGATGGGAAATTCAGTTAAATTAGAAAAATCACCATTTTGTATCATGATATCAGATAATAGGATAGCATTAGGACCAGTCTCATAATCAAATTTAGGATTATCTGGATTTTGTACCTTTTTTATAAAACCAGATTTTTTAAGATGTTTTATAGCATTAGCCGGAGACCCACAAAGTATTCTAAGGTCTTTTTCTTTAATTTCAATGTAATATATACCAGTAGAGACTTTATGTAAGTTTATTTTATCTGGCATTCTCATTCTCCATAAAGCTCATTTTATATGTCATTTTTCTTTATATACAAACTTAATGAATGATTATTAATAAATTGTTGTTATTATACTTTTATAATATATTAATGTATTAATTGTCTTAAGTGTTTGTTTTTTATATATTTATATAATGTGATAAGAATATAACTTATCATATTTACTTTCTATTAACGGTTTATCATTGCAATACTAAAGCAAATTCTTGTGTATCCGAGTATAAATATAATTAATTCCAAAAAAAATAATAATAATATGGAAATGTTTATGAGAAGAAAAAGATTTTTTTTAATACTTATACTTATATTTTTAGTTATTAGTTTTGTTATCATTCCTGTAGGTTTTTCACAGGATTTTAACCCATCTCTTACCCCTGAGCAAAGACAACAGCTCGAGGAATATAGAAAAGCTCTGATAGAAGAGTTAGTCGACCCAATCAAACTGGAAATTGAATTGGAAAACTATACCATCGACTCCCTTCAAGGACTAATTGATTGGTTAGATAGAATGGCGGAGCACACCAGGAAAATGTATAGTCCGGTAGACTCACCATATAATAAAATGACCGCAGAATCATCAGATGAGAAATACTTCACCGCAACTGCTGATAAAAGAGCCGAACCTGGAGAATATCCATTTGTTATCGTTCAAACCGCTCAGGCTGATAGCTTAATCTCTGATTTAGTTGCTAGAGATACTAAATTGGAAGAAGCAGAATTCACCATCGTTTCCGGAGATGAGGAAAAAACGGTTAAGTTTCGGGGTGGAAACATCAATGCCTTGGAAAGAACCATAAACAAGCATGCAGAAGGATTAGTTAAAGCGAGAACCATCAGGAAAGACTTAGAAAACTATATCCTTATTTTAGAAGGATTAATAACAGGAGAGAGAAATAAGCTGTTATTCTTCGGAGATTTAACACCACTACAACAGATTGGTATGCTTTATGGAACTAGTGAAGAAGAAATTGAAGTCTCCGATGAAGAAGAGCAAACCGACGATGAGCAAGCTACTGATGAAGAAGAACCCACGGAAGAACCTCAGGATGAGACCGAGAAATCACTATTAAACACCGAATCTAATTTTACTCTAATTTTTGGAAATTATTTCTTAACCGAGGAGAATAAACTTAGAGTCGACCCTGAGTCAAGAGTTGAGATGGCTTTACAAGAAAGCTTCGAGATTAAACCGCAATCCTATATTATAGTCGATATTAAAGCTGAAGAGCTTGTCCAAGAAGAAGTAGAAAAACCCGATGAGAGTGAAGTAGGAGCTGGGGATACTCAAGACCTGGAAGTTGATAATGTAGGTGTTATAGAAGAACCATATAATGACCCCTTCTTACCTTTGGAAGAAGCAAAGACGGAAGATGATACTAAATCATACTTAATCCTAAGGAGTAGAAATGGTAACATAGAACAGAGGATACCTTTTGAAGATGAGTTGAGTATGGAAGAATGGACAAATCTTAATGTAGGTTTGAATCAATACTTTGATGATGGTTTGTTTATAGATGATATTATTTTCATCAATGAGGGAAAGGTTAATGTTGTAGCATACAAAAATCTGAGATTATACTCGGATTATGTAGAGCCTGAAGAAGAACCTGAAGGACCATTAGATGATATTACTCCGGATGGTAATTATCAGAGAAGGTCCAGAGATTCTATAATCAATTACAAAGGTGTCGAAATCATAAGAGATAGCAATACAATAACAGACTTCCTTGAAGGAGTAGAACTAACTCTTAAGAAAGAGACAGATGGAGAAGAAGTATTATTAACGATAGACCATGATTTTGAAGCGGTTAAAAAGTATATACTGGATTTCATAGATTATAATAATCTTCTATCAACTTATATTTATAATACAACTAATTTTGATAGAGATAAGTCTCAGGAAGACTTGCTGGAAATATACAGAGGGGAAGGATTAACTAAACAAGAATATGATGATGCTAAACTATATGGAGAGGCTTATGAAAGGTTATTATATAATGACCGGGATGTTGAGAATATTAAGACTCGATTAAGACAAAGAATGATGGAATCCTACTATACAGATTTGGGTAGTGATCTATCATTGCTTATGGATATGGGAATAGAGAATATGGACTATGATTATTCATTGGAAAATCCTCTCCTTGAATTGGATGAAGAAGTATTTTTAGAAGAGTTGGAAGATAATTTTGAATATATAAAACAGTTTTTCTATAGGGATACAAATGAAGATAATGTAATAGATAGTGGATTAGCCTTTTCAGTTTACCAATTCCTAGATAGATACCGAGAAAGAAGAGTAATACCGGAACCCGGTGTAGTTTATCCTGGACCGATATATGCTAAGGTAGAGATACATAGAGATAGGATAGAGAATGAATTGGAACCCGCATTAGAAGAAGCAGAAGAGGAAGTTGAAGATAAAGTGGATGAATTAAGGGAACAATTCATAGATATGAATAATGCTAAGAATGACTCTGATAGCTTAGATGATTTACTAAATGGAGGTGGAAACCCAGGCGGAGGCGGGAATCCATAATATAATTAATGTATATAAAAGTCATTCCGTTAATTCTTATCATAACCATGTATAGAAAAATCAATAAAATCGGAGTTTTGCTGTGAATCTATTTATTGATGAAGAAAAAGTAGATTTTGAATTAGAGAATGAAAAAAACCTATTCGAGGTAATAAAATCTGTAAATATATTCTTGGAAAAAAATGGCAGGCATATTACCCGAATTATCTTAAATAAAGAAACCAACCTAAATTTAGATGATGAACAAATGCTTAAAGAAACCCCGTTGGATAATATTAATGTATTAAGTGTCTTCTCTAATACACCTGTTGGGAATGCTGTTGATAGCCTTGTAGAGATTAAATCTTATATAGAAAAGGTTATAAATTATCTCGAAAATGATATGGATAAAATCCTCAGTGAAAAAAAGGAATTTGTTCATGGTCTAAGATGGATAATCAATGGAACAATGGGAGCTATATATACAATAGGATTAAATATTGATGTTGTTTTTTATGAAGAGGACTTCTTAAAGGAAACATTAGGTAAATTAAACAAACTTTCCAATGATTTTGAAGATTCTCTTATCGATGAAAATGCTTTCTCAATATTACTAAAAAAGGACATTAAGAATCTATTAATAAAATTAGAAATATTCATAAAGATAATAGGAATCAGATTATACTTCAATCTTTTCTACGCTAAAGAAGCTGATGTCTACTCCCAAAAGACGATAGAATTATTTGAACTTAGTATTAAATCATTAGTTAAGTTAAAAGAGGATTTACCAAATTTAATTCAGTATATAGTCTCTTCAGATAAGTATAAATCAGATTATGGTAAAAAAAGAATAATTCTATTTTTGTCTACAATTTCAAATGATATTATATTAGCATATAAAGTTCTGAAATTTGACTTATCTAAAACATCTATTGATGATACAACCATGGACAAATATATAACTAATTTACTTAAGAGATTGAATGATATTAACCAATCGCTTAAAAATGATGATAAATCAGAATTAAAAAGTTTTATTGAAAGTGAAGAATGTCTGAAGTACATTGAGGGATTGAAATCAATTTTGGAAAAAACAATTTCTATGATTAAAACCGAAAAATAATTAATTGATATGGATTTACTTAAAGGAAACTTGAAGATGAGCAGATTGAAAAATCTATTAAAATTCTTTTATGAATATTCAATCGAATTCTTTCCTGTAGTAGAAAGGAGCTCTACCTTAAAAGGATATATCTTAAGGAAATCTGCTCTAAAAGATATTAATGATTTAGAGAAACTAAATATTGATTTAAAAGATTTTATCAGTGATAATCTCAATCAATTATCTATAAAAGAATTTTTGGAAAAATTTGATTATTTAAAGAATTACCATCAATTCCCTATAGTATATACAAATGGAGATATTGAAATAATTTCATTGGATGATTTTAAAGCTCAATATCTTATGGAATACACCATAGATTATAAAAAGGTATTGATAGAATCCAGAATTGGTATAATTATATTTACAGTAGAAGGTAAAATCATATTCAAGAATAAGTTTTATGAATTGATTGAGAAACAATCAACGGAATTCAGCAGTGATTTTTTTATAGGTGAAATTATATCCAACCTTTCAGAAGATGAATCAAATAATGTAGACGGCAATATTAATATAGATTTTGATGGTGTTGAAATAGAATATTCGTTAAGTTCTAAACTGGATAAGGATTTGGATGGTAATGCTATAATTATTACTTCTATCATTCCAAAATCCGAAATGGTTCTTAAGGAAGATAATTTAATTAATGATAATAATGGGGAAAAAAACAAGGAAGAATTAATCATAGAGTATTTAAAGAATTATATCATAGACAAGGTTAACCAACAAAATTTCTCTTTAAAAGATTTTT
>CAYUUC010000143.1:0-8491 GCA_964447635.1 uncultured Spirochaetia bacterium | reverse complement strand
ATCAAGAATCTTTAATCGATTTTCTGGATGTAACTAACCTTTATGAAGATTTGGGCTTGGTTTTTGAGAAATCTTTATCATTAAAGTATTCCGGATTGAATCTATTAAAAATAGGTAATATTGAAAGAGCTTTATTTTATCTGAAAGAAGCATCGATTAACTTTGAAAATTTGGATAACTATTATGAATTAGCTCCTATATACGAAAAAATGTCTATGATTTATAAAGAATTATCCGAATCAGATTTAAAGATAATATATTTGAATAAAGCTATAGAAGCATATAAGATTATTGGGAATAGTGATAAAGTTAAAGAATTAGAAAATCAATTATGAGTTTTGACTCTATATGAAAACTCTATCCAAATCCATTCCATGAAACATAAACACACTATTATCAATGATTTCTTTATCTTCAATCTTCCAGGCATGGTCTTCCAGCTTTGGTGATTTTGACTTAAGATAGCCAAAACGGTCGGTGGTATAGACTTTTAGACCTTTTTGACGGGCAATTTTTAGAAAATATGTATCTTCTCCCATATTCTTATCCCCAAATTGGATACCACTTCTGTTAATACTCTTTTTCCAGGATAATGTTGCTCCTAATACCAGTTTAGTTGTATATTGGTTTTCCTCGGTATAATTAGACATTCTGGAAAGTACTGTTATATCTTTGCTTTGTATATAGCAGAAATATCTATTTTTACCTATAATTGATGCATCTGTATATATGAATGCATTGTATGTGTCTTCCAAATAATGTGATGAGTAATAATCATCATCATCAAATTTTGCTATATATTCTCCTTGGCATTTTTCTATAGCGTAGTTTGTACAATATCCCAATGTTAATCCTTGGTCTAACTGATATATACTAATCCTTTCCCCTGGTTTTATTTCTTTCTTGAAAAGGTTTATGTCGATATTATTGGAATTGATTATTAGTATCAACTCTTTGTTAATATAAGTTTGTCTTCTGTGGTTTTTAAGTATTCTTTTTATATATTTGATTCTATTGGTTACGGTAATAATAGAATATAGCGGTTTCTTATCTTCAGTTTTATAACCTGTTTTTTTTAATACATAATTTAGTCTGTGTTTTACAGTATGGTTTCTAAATATTTCTCTTAATGATTTTTTTGTTAACTTAATCCGCATATAATCATTATTCAAGAATTGGTTTATAAGTCTTGTGGTATCTTCTTTGGTTTTTGACATAGGTACAATATCACTAAGAATATTATCAATCGCTTTATTGTACGAACTTATAACCAAAGTTTCACATGCTAGCGCTTCAATAACTCTCCTTGAGAACATTGTAGGTGAATTATGCACTGTATTAACATTTAGCATAATCTTATATTCTTTATACTTATCTACCATTTTGTGATATGGTAAACTTCCTCTTATATATGGTTGATATTGTTTAGGGAATCTATATTCGATTTGATTAGGAGTTTGTGGATGTCTGGAAAAGATATCTAACTTAAAATTGATAGTAGGTCTAAGCATCATTTCCAAATCCTTAATCCTGTCATTATGGTTTGAATAATAAGTACCTGTGAATAAGATGTCTTTTTGAGGCAATACCTTTTTATTTATTGGATTATGTATCTTTGGATTGATACTGAAAATGAGTGTGAATACTTTTTCATGTTTTACAACAGACTTATATTTGTCTATCATATTGGAGTCTGTTGTAAAAACGTATTCAAAAAGTTTAGCATAATCTATATAAGAATCGAAATGTACGGGGTCTTCTTTATTCCAGAATACTGTGGTAATTCCATTATCTTTACAATGGTTAATAATCTTATAAGCTTCATAGTTTTTATACTTAGATTTATTTCTAAATCCAAGCCAGCTTTCTTTATATCCTGACCATATGGATTCTACGAATAATAGGTCGATTTGGTTATTTTTAAATGTATTCTTCCAATTAGCCGGAGTTAATTGATAGAAGTTAGCTACATCCTTGAACATAGAATAGGAAAATGTATCCAGGATACAAGCTATGTTTAATTGTGGATAATCCTTCTCTCCATTTACTAATGGTGCGTTCTTTTTGCTGAATATTTTTTTCAGAGGAGTAATAATAAAATATTTAAATCCAACTTTAATTACTTTAAAAATAAACTTCAACTTTCTTATTAGATTACCCTTAATAAACTCTTTTTCCATGAGTTTAATCCATTTATAGGAGGAGGAGTTTACTATTTTAAGATATTCTTCTTCATATTTTTTAAGTCTTTTTATTTCTTTTTTAATTTCTTCATTGCTAGAAGTGTTATTATCATTATCAAACATTTTACCATAATTCCGATTTTTGTTATTTTATTCTAAATATATTATAAAAAAATCTATCGAATAATTAATATGGGCTGACAATGATTAAATATATGGAGATTACCTTAAATGAGAAAGGGTTATTTCGACAAAGAGGAACTGATAAAGATAACTGGTTTTGATATAGTAAAATTTTTCGAAAACTTATCGGAAGAAAGCCTAAAAAGACTATCACAAAGAATGTTACAAGTCCAACTTATAAATTACAGTATGTTAAGGAAAGTTGGAGAGTTAATGGAAGATGGAGTTAAAAAGATAAGAGAAACCCTAACATCAGGACAAAAAGATAAGTTCTTGGATGCCGCTACATCTGGTGCTAAAGATACAGAAAGTGATGCTAAATGGACTTATACTGTATTATATGCTTTAACATCGAATCTTCAAAAATTTGTCGATGTTGATAAAGAAGCCTCAAAACTAATACCTGAATTGGTGGAGATTAGAAAAATTGCTATACGATATTGGGAATCGTTTTTTAAGAAAGAGAATTTTGCTTCTTATATCGAACTTATCGAACAAAAGGGTTTAACCAATGATATCTTCTATGGTATACCTATACGGATATCAGCCTTTGCTCTAGTTAACCAGGATTTACAATTACGTTCTCAAATAGTAAGTGAGGAAGTAAGTGCCACTCATTATCGTATGCTTATCGAGGAATTGAAATATGTATCAGATAAAGTAACACCCGCACTGGAACTTAAAGCTCAGGCTCATATAGCAGAATTATTCCTAACAAAAATGTGGAAGAATAGTGACTTTAGATATAAGAGTCCCAGCGAAACATTAAACTTTTTATTAGGAATGGAAGAGGATTTAACTAATTGGGTCGTTCATTATGTAAATCCTGTTGAAGTTGCCATTCTGGTAAAAATGATTCGGGCTTTTACCCGACTGAGGGGTAAGATTGAGAAGAATATGCATTTTATCTTATCTAATCTTGTTACTGATTATGTAACTAGTAAAGTAAAAGTAAAAGAGATGGAATTTATTGATAGAAGCAGAGCAAAAGAATCGGCTGTTAAGATTAATCGAAGGATATATCTGACTAAATATGGTTTCAAAGGGGAGTTACTGGATTAATTTTAATATATAATGAAACCCTTTCATAATTATTCGAAAGGGTTTCAAAAGGTAGATTAATTATGAGTAATGTCCTTGGTCAACCATGGAATCAGCAACTTTAATAAATCCGCCTATATTAGCACCTTTAACATAATTCACATAATCACCTTCTTGACCATATTGAACACAAGTTTCATGTATCTTTTTCATAATATTTTGTAGTTTACTATCTACTTCTTCTCTTGACCAATTCAACCTCATAGCATTTTGACTCATCTCAAGACCTGATACAGCGACACCACCAGCATTAGCAGCTTTTCCAGGACCAAATAGGACTTTATTCTGTAGGAATGCTTCTACTCCACCAGGTTCTGTAGGCATATTAGCTCCTTCACTAACCACTTTACATCCATTCTTGATAAGTTCCTGTGCTTCCTCAGGACTAATCTCATTTTGGGTTGCAGCTGGTAGAGCAACATCACATGGAACGAACCATGGTCGTTTTCCATCGTGGTATTCTACATCATTAAACTTCTCTGCGTATTCTTTGATTCTTCCTCTTTTTATATTCTTTAGTTCCATAACATAATCTAGTTTTTCTCTATCTATACCGTTTTTGTCATATATAGTTCCAGAAGAATCTGAAAGAGTAACAACTTTAGCACCAAGTTCAATACATTTTTCAGTAGCAAATTGTGCAACATTACCAGAGCCTGATACGGTAACGATTTTTCCTTCGAATTCTTCGCCTTTACTATTCATCATTTCCTTAGCAAAGTAGACAGCCCCATATCCAGTAGCTTCTGGTCTTATTAATGAACCACCCCAGTTAAGACCCTTTCCGGTTAGGACTCCGGTGGATTCATTTCTTAGCTTTTTGTACATTCCATACATGAACCCAATTTCTCTACCACCGACTCCTATATCACCAGCAGGTACATCAGTATTAGGTCCAATATGTCGGAATAGTTCCATCATAAAGGATTGACAGAACCTTTCTACTTCAGCATCACTCTTACCTTTAGGGTCAAAGTCTGATCCACCTTTTCCACCACCCATCGGTAGTGTAGTAAGGCTGTTTTTGAAAATCTGCTCAAAAGCTAAGAATTTTAATATGCCTAAGGTTACACTTGGGTGAAATCTAAGTCCACCTTTATATGGTCCTAAAGCACTATTCATCTCGATTCTGAAACCTTTATTTACTTGTATTTGCCCACGGTCATCTTTCCATGGGATTCTGAATAAGATTACCCTTTCAGGTTCTACGATTCTTTCTAGTATATTAGCTTCTTTATATGCAGGATTTTGTTCTACAATGGGATATATCGATTCGATTACTTCTCTAACCGCTTGATGGAATTCCTTTTCGGCGGGATTCTTAGCAATGACTTTATTCATAAAATCATTTATTGCTTGTTGTGACATAATTTATTCTCCTCTCAACTTAATAAATCTATTATATGTATAGTAATATAAAAATGAGAGAAGACTAATTATTATAGATTTTTATGATAGCAAAAAAATTCTCAAAAAATAATTTAATAAGACTAAAAAATTATATAGAAGGCAAAATTTTAAAAATATTCTTTTTTTATATAAATATAGAATAAATTATATTAGAGTCTTTATTCAACTATAATTCTTTTTACTTCTATTATATTTACCGGGCAATTATTTACACATCTTCTGCATCGTATACATTTTTCCGTATCTATATGTGAATAATGATCCATCTTAAACTCTTTTATATTATCATGGTCTATATCGAATATATTCTTAATATATGCGGGATAAATCTCTTGTGCCTTTGATAGATAAGGATGTATCCACCTTTCCTGATTGAAACACTCGGTAGGGCATATATCTACACATATCCCACAACTTATACATTTATTAATAAGGTTTATTTCAATTTTATGGCTACATCGAAAACACCGTTCACACTCTTTTTCTGCTTGTTCTTCTGTATAAGTATATACTACCTTTTCAAAAGATTTAACTCTTTCTGTAAGAGATTTTTCAATGGTTCTAACTGGAAGGATATTTAATTTTTCCTTTTCTTTGATTACTGGCTCTTTTATTATGGTTTTTGATTTATTTTTTGATAATGTAGATGGTTTATTCATTAGATATTCATAAATTCTCTCAGATAAGTTTCTTGAATTTTCAATAATATCAAGAACATTATCTTTATAGAATGTTATTTCGTCATATATAAAGATATTACCTGAGTTTTCATATACTATATCCTTTTGAAAAGAAGATTCCTGGTTGTAATATGCATCAATCAAACTACCAGCCTTAATATCGAAGCCGGAATCTTTAATCGCTGTTAATTCTCCTGTTCTAACATCGAGTTTAGTTTTATAAAAATGAAGGAGAAGATTATTATTCATGTTATTAGATATTTTATCTAACATAGAATAATAATTCATTCGGATTCCTTCTTCTCTAGCTTTTTTTAGATATTTATCCGTACTAGTAACACTACCTTTGGATTCCTTGTTATACATTTCTACATATTTTACTTTCTCATGACGGATTGCGTATCTTGCACATAATAATCCTATATCATTTATACCTAATACAATAACCTTTTCACCTAAATCAATACTATTAAATGTCTTGGGAGGTATATTAAGTATACTAAGACCATTGAATACCTTATTATTTGTTCTTTCTAGTTTTTGGTATTCATTATGGTAATTTTTCCCAGTAGCCATTAAAACTGCGTCATATTTAATGGATAGATTTTTAACAAGTTCTTCTTTTTCTATATTCTTGGAATAATAAATATTAACTCCCAGTCTTTTAATCTTATTTAATTCATTATCCAATACTTTCTTTTCAAGTTCAAAATCCGGGATGAGATTCAACATACCCCAAGCCTTGTCTGACTTTTCGAATATATCCACTTTAAATCCTATCATATTAAGGAAAAAAGCAGAACTGAGTCCGGTTAATCCTGCTCCTATAATCAATACTTTTTTTCCATTTTTTTCGGTATGATTAAAGGTGATATCAGTTTCAAAAGATAAATCACCAACGAATTTCTCAATCTCTTGTATATTTACTGAATTATCAAGGTTCTTTCTATTACATGCTTCCTCACATGGATATCTGCATAGTCTACCTGTTATGGAAGGGAAAGGATTATAAATTAGCATGTTGATTATTGCATCTTGAAGTTTATTATTACTGATATTTTCAATTATTTTTTCACATTTTATGTTAAGGGGACATGCTGATTCGCATACCACATTGTTAATATACCATTTTTCAGGATTGTAGATATTATGGGTTAATTGTGTATTATTCATAATCCACCTTTTTGTATTTTATATTAATCTCATTACAGATTTTTCTTATTTTTGTTAATTCACCGTGCATTTCTGTTCTTTTTGCTATTTTTATAGCTTTATGAATTAATCTAAAACCTTCATTTTTTTCTCCTATAAAATATAAATATTTACCATATTCATATAGAGAAGGGATATAAGTCTCTAGATAAGATTCTTCTTTTGATTCAGATAAAGCCTTTTGATAATATAAATAAGGTTTTAGTTTGATATTAGTTGTATTCTCAATTTTAACCAATAAGTTTTTGAATTCACCATCAAGGTTAGCATCATTATTTAAAGAGTTTTTATAAAGATTAATGGCAATAGATAAATATATCCTGCCATATTCATTATCTGAACCTATCTTTTCAATATTGTAAAGGTTCTCCAGTGCGTATTCTAGTGATTTTATATAATTATTGATCATTAAATATGAAAAAGATAGATAAGAATAAGTATGACCCATATCAAAGATTGCCCCCATTTGTTTTAATAAGTCAAGGGCTTCTTGAAGCTTCTGTATAGCTTTTTCATATTCTTCTTTATTAAAATAAGCTATTCCCATATGGTTAAGTGAATAAGCCATACCAGATTTATTCCCTGTATTTGATTTAATCTTAATTGACTTATTAATCTCCTCAATGGCTTTATCATACATCCCTTTATTAATCAATACCCGTGCAATGTTTGTGTAAGCATAAGAAATTTGGTTGACATCTTTAGTTTTTTTAGCAATATCAATAGACTTGTTTAAATACTCGAGAGCTTTGTTATATTCACCTATTCCTCTATAAAGATTCCCTGTATTATTATATATCAATGAAATCCCACCGGTATCTCCAATCTCATTCTTTATTTTAATTACTGTTAGATAATATTTTAAAGCTTTTTTTGATGATTTAAGTTTTACCAATTGTCCGATATTGGTTAACGAGTCAGAAATTGCATTCTTATCTCCAATCTTTTTAGCAATATCCAAAGTTTTATTAAAAAAATTCAAAGATTTTTCATGATCACCTTTTATAGCATAGATAATAGCAATGTTATTAAGTGTATGAGAGAGACTCCGATTTAATCTCAACCTCTCTCTTATTTTATATGCTTTGGAATAGTAATTAAGAGCTTCATCGAGTTCACCTTGATACCATTTTATAATACCAAGATTATTTAGTATAGAAGCATATTCTTTATCATTCTGTTTTTCAAGGTACAATTCAGAAGAAAATGTTAGATATTCCTGGGCTTTATTGTAATTTCCTTTGTTGATGTAGTTTTTACCGATTTGGATATAACATTTAGCAATAAGTTCTTTATTATTTAGGGATTTAGACAGCTCTAATACTTCGTTTAGTATTGATATAGCTTCATCATTCTTTTTCATCTCATTGTACATTTTCCCTAGAATTATTTTAAATTCTGCTTCTTTATCCAGATTATTCTGACTTTTAGCTAGATATATAATTTTTTCCAATGTTGAGATAGCTTCATCCCATTTTCCTATTAATTCATAAATACCGGATATCTTTATATGACTATCATAATACAGGAATAAAATTCTTTCTAGATAGGCAGAATTTGTTGTATCATATTTGGATGATTTTATTTCGTACACATTTATTATTGGATATTCATGTATATGCATATTTGTATTCTTTTTATTTTAAATATATGTTTAATATAATAAATATCGCTCTTTAGTTAAATGTTGTGGAATTTCTAAACCCGACCCCCTAAATCCCC
>CAYUUC010000142.1:5586-8539 GCA_964447635.1 uncultured Spirochaetia bacterium | reverse complement strand
TTATTAGATAGAACCACTAACTCAAAAACTGTATATAAAGCAATTGAGATAATAAGAAAATCTAATATTAAACAATTTAGTTGTGATTTAATCTTTGGTATACCATATCAAAAAATGGAAGATTTGGAGTCAGACCTAAATAAAGTCATAGATATTAAACCAAGCCATATTTCATACTATGGTTTAACTATAGAAAAAGAAACCGCTATATATAATTTAGTAAAAAACAAAAAATTACCACTACCTGATGAAGATTTAACTGCTGATATGTATCTAAATATAATAGATACACTTAATGGAAATAATTATCAACAATATGAAATATCCAATTTCTGTTATGATAACCAATACTCAATTCATAATATTAATTATTGGAATAGAGGAGAATACTATGGATATGGACCTTCAGCTTCTTCCTATTATGATGGAATTAGGTATAAAAATGTAGAAAGTCTAAAAGCTTATTTAACTATGGTTAATATACAAACTAGACCAGCAACCGAAAAAATCGATATTTTGGGAAAAGAACAGAAGATGGAAGAATTTGTTATGCTATCATTAAGAAAAGCAGATGGTTTGGATTTTATTAAGTTTTATGATGAATTCAATATAGATTTATATGAACTTCTAAAAGAAAAATTACCGGATTTGGTAAATAATGAAAGATTGATGGTATTCAATAAAAACATCATTAGACTTAAATCTGAAGGTTTCCTTATATATGATTATATTATAGAAGAGATTTCACATATTATCTGGGAAATATATAGAATATATTGAGATTAAATCAAAGTACTTAATGCTATGGATAATAGTTTAGTATCATCAGAATCCGAGCGAGATGTCAAAACTATTGGAGCAGATGCACCAGATATGATAGCCGCACTTCTTGAATCAGCGAAAAAGTTAATACATTTATATAACACATTCCCAGCATTTATGTCTGGTGTTAATAAAACATCAGCATCACCAGCTACTTCACTAACAATCTTCTTATGCTCAGCTGCTTCTTTGGATATAGCGTTATCTAAAGCTAATGGACCATCCACGATACAATTCTTAATCTGCCCCCTATCACACATTTTAGAAAGTTCCGCAGCTTCTAATGTAGCACACATATTGGGATTAACCACTTCAACTGCTCCTAAAACAGCTACTTTGGGTTTTTCGATACCAAGTGCTCTCATAACCTGTACAGCACCATTTATCATACTAGCTTTAGTTACTAAATCAGGGGCTATATTCATAGCAGCATCTGTTAATGCTAGTAACTTATGATATTTTGCTATCTGAAAAACCGCAACATGTGTGATTACCTCTTTCCCTTTTCTTAAACCATATTCTTTATTTAACACCTGACTAAGTAATACACCCGTAGAAACATGCCCTTTCATTAGAATCTGAGCTTTTCCGCCACTAACAGCTTTCACTGCTTCTTGAGCTGCTTTCTCTGGTGTATCAGCTTGTAATATATCCATACCATTAATATCAATATTATTCTTGGTAGATATGTCTTTTATCTCTTTTTCATCTCCTACCAATAAGAAATCAGCAATACCTTCTTTCATTGCTCTAGAAGATGCTTCTAATACAGGGACATCTGCTGCCGAAGCTATAGCTATGGTTCTTTTTTCTTTCTCTTTTGCTACTTTTAATAACTCATCTAGATTTTTAATCATAATCTATCCTCCTTTTATCAAAGTGATTCTTCCGCAAAAAAGGTAATTCTTCAAAGAAGAATCCCCCTAAATCCCCTCGTCTTCTGCGAAGACGCAAATAAGGGTGACTTGAAATTCTATCTTATTCCCCCCTTCGATAAGGGGGGATTCTCCGTTTAAATCTTTCATAATAACGAGGAACAACCATTAAAGTTTATGAATATTCTTTTGGTTCTTCTTCTCCATTCAATACCCTAAAACCGGCCTCTGCTAATGATTCCATTTCATTTTCTCCAGGATAAACTTTCACCGGAGCAATAAAGCTAATCCATTCTTGAATCCATTCAACAAGCTGTTTGAAGTAACACATAGACCCGGTTAATAAGATTGCATCAACTTTACCCTTAAGACCAACAGCTCTTTCACCTATACATTTGGCAATTGTATATGCTTGAGCTCTGATTATCCTTTCAGTTTTATCATCTTCATGGATAACCTTTTCAATCTCTCTACCATCATTAGTCCCAAGATGTGCTACTAAACCCCCTTTTCCAGTTAACATTTTCTTAATCTGGTTTAACTCATATTTACCACTAAAACACAGCTTAGCTAAATCCCCTGCAGGTATAGTCCCAGCCCTTTCTGGAGTAATAGGTCCATCTCCATCTAAAGCATTATTTGTGTCAATAATCCTACCTTTTCTATGAGCACCAATAGATATACCACCACCTAGATGAGCTACAATGAAGTTACATTCATTATACTTTTTACCTAATTCTGTTGCTGCTTTTCTGGCGGTTGCTTTCTGGTTCAATGCGTGGAGAATGCTTTTCCTTTCTATTTCAGGAATACCGGTAGGTCTTGCTTCAGGTATCATTTCATCTACCACCACTGGGTCAGATATAAAGCATGGGATACCTCCATGGTTGTCGGATATATCTTTGGCAATGATAGCTGCGAGATTCGAAGCATGTTCTCCATTTTTAGCATTCTTTAACCAATCAACCATAACATCATTGATTTTATAAGTACCTCCTTCTAAAGGCTTTAATAAACCTCCCCTACCTACAATAGAGTCCAAATCTTTAACATGGATTCCCTTATCTTCCAAAAAATCCAGTATTATATCTTTTCTAAATTTGAATTGATCCGCAATTTTGGAGTATTTTGATATTTCTTCCGCTGAATGTCTTATGGTGTCGGTGAAAACTTCTTTATCATTTTTATATATGGCAATTTTTGTTGATGTAGAACCGGGATTAATAATTAACTGAGTAAATTCTTTCATATGTTAA
>CAYUUC010000142.1:0-5576 GCA_964447635.1 uncultured Spirochaetia bacterium | reverse complement strand
GTTTTAGTTTAATAATTATAATTTTATTATTAGTTTGGAGGAAATATACCCCGTCACTAATGCACCAATTATTGATAATAAAGTAATAAATCCACCCACCAGCATTAAACCTCTTATGTTCATTAATAAACCAAAAATATATGCAAATAAGACCTGTATTATAGAATGGATAAATGCTCCGATTAAACTTAAACCATAAATTGTTAGGAATTTTTTTAAGAATTTCTTTGATAAAATCATAAAAATTGAAGAAATCGTAGAACCTATGAAAGATAAAAAAAATCCTGGAGAGAATATAGAACCAATGAAGATGGAAACCACTATTGGTCTAAATATTGATATATATAAACCTTCTTTATAATGATTACAATAAATAAATGCTAATGTGATACTATTTGCTAAACCAATTCTAAACCAAGGGACAGGTTTTGGTATTATAAATTCCAGAAATGCTAATGCACTAGCAAGAGCAGTAAAGAATAGGATATAAAACTTTTTTAAATCCTTATTATGTGAATCAAAATTCTTTATTATTCCTCTAATATTTCCTTCCACTGTTATTCTACCATTGCATCAAACTTGCTTTTTTCTTTGCCATCATTAATTATTGTAGCACTAACATTACAGGGCAAACAAATAATTGATAATCCTACAATATCCACCCAGCCCATTTTCACAGCAATTCTTCTAGGAGATATATCCTCCAATAATCTTATTCTACCATTGTTAATTTCAATTACAACTTTTCCTAAAGCTCCATCAACTTTTACTTTACGGTCTTCTTCCAATGGATATCGATAAATACTATTTGGAGATACGATTTCCACAATATTACCATTTTTACCAGATAAACCAGCTATTATTAAAAAAACTGCTGTAGTTGTCATTATAATCAATATGATAATATCTCCAAGTTTAAGGCTTTTTATAATTTTATATAGAATATATTTCAATTTGCGCATTATCTCTTAATTCTTCTAATAATTTTTCAAAAAAATAAACTACTCTTTCAGTCTTAATATTATCTATTAGTCTAGATTTTACCTTCTCATATGGTTTACAATAATTTTCATATTTTTCCAAAACTTCAATGATATGCAAACCATATTCAGTTTCGAAAATTTCACTAATCTTACTCTCTGTTATATTAAATGCGTATTGGTCAAAATCTTCTCCTAATTGCCCTTTCTTAACTATTCCCAGGTCTCCGCCAGAATCTCTAGACGGACATTCTGAATATTCTTTGGCTACTTTTTCAAAGTTAATACCGGATTTCAATAATTCTTCAGCTTTTTTTATTTTGTTTAATGATTTCGAATAATCGTTATGATTTTTTATATCTTTAGTAGCAACGAATATATGTCTTACTTTAACAGCTTCACCTACTTGGAACATGTTTTTATTATAAGAGTAGAACTCTTTTAATTTTTCTTCATCGTATTCATAATCATCATTTTCTTCATGCATTTTATCAAATATTTTTCGTTTTATCATTTCCATTTTAATATCCTGGGACATTTCTTCGCTGATTTGCTCTTCTATAGGAATACTAATATCTAAATCATTTAATTCAAATTCATCTTTAACGTATAATAAATCTTCTATTCCTATTTCTATATTATGTTCATCGGCATATGAAACAAGGAGAGCTCTATCTATAAGTTGTTCTAAAATTTGTGTTTTTAATTCATCTAAAGTATAATCACTCAGATTTTTATCATCTGTATTGTCTTTTATATTGTCTAATATTCTCTCTAAATATGATTTATGTATATTTATTCCATTAACTTTAGCTATTATCTCTGACATTTATTATCCTTGTATAATTTTATACATAGAATTTATTAAATTATTTCTCTTATCTAAATTTTTCTAAAATGTTTATGTACAATATTATTTTTTAACACATATTTAACTGATTTTACAAATATTATTATATTAATGTCTTATTAGGATAATTAATAATCACTGTGTAACTAAATTTAGATTTTTATATGAGTTTATTATTTTAAAATGGTTAAAAGTATTGATGATATCAAGATTGTATTAGCTTCTAAATCACCAAGAAGAAAAGAATTATTATCATTAATTGATATTAATTTCATTATATATGGAACTGTTTTTGATGAAAGTTCAATTATATATAATGGAAAAGATATTGATAATTATGTAATAGAACTTTCTAAAGGTAAATGTATGGAAGCTAGTAGTAAATATCCTGATAGAATCATACTTGGAGCAGATACCATAGTTTATATAAATAATGAGATACTTGGTAAACCTAATAATAAAGAAGAAGCTTATGATTATCTTGATAGGTTATCAAATAATTCTCATAGCGTAATAACAGGACTATGTTTATATAATGGTCTTACAAAACAAATGATAACCGATTTTGATATTACCACTGTCTATGTTCAAGAATTAAAGCCAGAAGAGATAAAATGGTATATCAACTCTGATAATGTAGAAGATGCAGCTGGTGGGTATAGGATACAACAAGGTTTTTCTCGATTTATCACGAGGATTGAAGGAAGTTATCATAATGTTGTAGGTTTACCAGTAAATAAGGTATATAATAATCTTAAGAAAATAATATAATTTCCAATTCGTCTAAATTCAAAGTAAGCTTTGGATTTAAACGCATTGGAAAATGCAATTAAAAAACAGATAAATCTATCTATCTGTTGGAGAATAATCCTGAACAATGTGTAGAAATGAGTTTTATCATTTCAAATATAACATATTTAATAAGGATGTTTTAGGAGGAAAAAATTGAGTGTAATTTCAATGAAAGAATTACTAGAATCAGGAGTTCATTTCGGTCACCAGACAAGAAGATGGGACCCAAAAATGAAACCCTTTATCTATACCACTAGAAACGGTATACACATTATAGACCTTCAAAAAACAGTAGAAAAAGGTGAAATAGCATATCAATACATTATTGATACTGTTAAAGAAGGCGGTAAGGTCCTATTTGTAGGAACTAAGAAGCAAGCCCAAGAAGCAATAAAGAGAGAAGCAGAAAGATGTAACCAATTCTATGTTACACATAGATGGCTTGGTGGTATGTTAACCAATTTTAAAACCATTCAAAATTCCATCCATAGATTGAAGAAACTGGAAAAAATGGAAGTAGATGGAACATTCGAGGCATTAACCAAAAAAGAAGTATTAAATCTATCCAGAGAAAAAGAGAAACTGGATAAAAACTTGGGTGGTATAAAAGAAATGAATACCCTTCCGGATATTTTATTTGTAATAGACCCAAGAAAAGAATATATAGCGGTTAATGAAGCAAGGAAACTAAATATTCCAGTAATAGCTGTGGTTGATACTAACTGCGACCCAAACATAATTGATTACCCTATACCAGGTAATGATGATGCGATTAGAGCGATAAATCTATTCGCAAAAATTGTGGCTGATGCTGTATTAGAAGGTGAAACCATAGCTGGAAAAGAAATGGCTGAAAATATTGCTGAAAATATTGCTACAGCAGAAGCTGAAAAAGCAAAACATGAGGAAGAAACAACCGAAGAAGAAGCAAAACATACTGATGAAGAAACAATATCTAAAAATACTACAGAAGAAACAACTTCTGAAAAAGACACTTCAGAGGAAGAAATCTCTGATAAGGTTTCTTCGGAGAAAAAAACCTCAGATGATATAAACTCAGAAAAGAAACATTCTGAAGATGAATCTTCAACTGAAGAATCAGAAGATAAAACCATTAATGAAGAAGTAAAGGAGTAGTCTTATGGCTGAAATTAAAGCAACCATAGTAAAAGAACTAAGAGAACGTACCGGTTTAGGTATGATGGATTGTAAAAAAGCACTCGTAGAAACTAATGGAGATTTGGAAGCTGCTATTAAATTATTAAGAGAAAAAGGTGCTATCAAGAGTGCCAAAAAAAGCGGAAGAGAAACCAATGAAGGTGTGGTAAAAGCTTTCAAATCTGGTGATGGTAACCAATATTTGCTTTTAATGATAAACTGTGAAACAGATTTCGTTGTTAGAAATGAGAATTTCCAGAAATTAGTTGATGAAATTGGTAATGAATTAATGAATAATCAAGATATCCAGAATAAAGATGATATTCCAGATAGCATTAACCAAAAGATAACCCAAGCTATTGCTATGATTGGTGAAAACATCAAATTAGGTGATTTTTATAGAATGAAATGCGAATATGATAATGAATATATTGACCATTATATTCATAGTAATTCAAAAATTGGGGTTTTATTAAAAGTTAAAGTAGAAAATCCGTCTACAAAAGATAACGATCAGTTTAAAACCCTAATCAAAGACTTATGTATGCAAATAGCTGCTATGAATGTAAAAGCATTAACTAAAGATGATGTCGATGATGATCTAATCCAATCTGAAAAAGAAATATATATCAAACAAGCAAAAGATAGTGGAAAACCCGAAAAAATCATAGAAAAAATCGTAGAAGGAAAGATTAATAAGATTTATTCAGAAATTACTTTAATGGGTCAAAACTTCGTTAAAGATGATAAATTTACTGTCGAGAAATATGTAAACAGTATAAGCAATGAAATTGGAGATAAAATCGTTCCGATAGAATTTGCTAAATTTTCAGTGATAGAGTAAACTCAATTTTAGAAAATAAAGTTTCCTGTATTTTATATGGGAAACTTTATGAATTTATAATTATAAAAATAGGGTGGTATCAAAATGACTTATGATGAATTAGAAAAAGATTGTAAAAGCAAAATGAATAAAGTGATAGAATCTTTAAAATCAGAATTTGCCAGTATTAGGTCTGGAAGAGCTAATCCTGGTATCCTCGATAAGATAAAGGTAGACGCATATGGTCAATCCATGCCTCTAAACCAACTAGCTACCATATCAGTTCCTGAAGCCAGATTAATAGTTATTGAACCTTGGGATAAAAGCCAATTAGGTCCCATTGAGAAAGCTATCCAAAAATCAGACCTGGGAATAAATCCAATAAACGATGGTAAGATTATTAGATTGGCTATACCACCACTAACCGAAGAAAGAAGGAAAGAATACGTCAAGCAAGCAAAAGCAATGGCTGAAGAAAGGAAAACGGCTATCCGAAATATAAGAAGAGAATTCAACGATATTATTAAGAAAGAAGAAAAAAATTCAGAAATCTCAGAAGATATTAGTAAAAGGTGGTTGGATAGCATTCAAAAACTCACTGACCAATATGTGGATAAAATATCAAACTTAACAGAAGAAAAAGAAAAAGAAATCATGGAAGTCTAAACTCATAATGTTAATCCAAGGATATGATATTATAGAAGAATCAATACCTCATCATGTTGCTATTATTATGGATGGTAATGGTAGATGGGCTAAGAATAGAAATAAAAAGAGAATCATTGGACATAGAAAAGGAGTTGAAGTTTTAATTGATATACTAAAAATCATTAGCAAAATTAATATAAAAGTACTATCGATTTTCGCTTTCTCTTCTGAAAACTGGAATAGACCTAAAGAGGAAATCATAGGTTTAATGAACCTTTTTGTTGAATTTTTTGAAAAAAGGTTTAATGAAATTAAAAAAGAGAAT
>CAYUUC010000141.1:0-8652 GCA_964447635.1 uncultured Spirochaetia bacterium | reverse complement strand
ATCAATAATGATTATCTTAGCTATCTTAATTGGTAGTGGTATTCTTATCTATGGTCAAAATATGCCCGTAAAGGAGAACCTATTTTCATACTTAAATGAGAATTATATGTCTTATGGATTTGCTAAGAATATCCCTTCAAATAGCGACCTTCACACCAAAAGAAACGTATATAACTTCTGTCCATCAAAACTATCGAATATAAGGAAGAATGATGTATGGGATTTATCTACTATTGGTGATGAATATGAAGACCATATAGGATTAAGATGGATACAACTATATGAATGGGTATATAAATCAGATAACAAGAAAGGCAGTCTCCATAATCCTAACGGTAATAGAGTAACCCTACGAGGAGCTGATGTCATTACAGCCGGTTGCCAATGTACATATTTCAAAGATACCGGTTTATTGGATGACTCATCCGCTTATATGGGAACATTTGATTATGGCTTCTATTATAAGGGAATAGTCACAAGGAGTGGTTTTGAATTACTTAAAGCGATAGAATCGGGATTAGGCATGCATGACAATTGGGATATTGACCCTCATGAAGATAACAGTTCCTATGAATACTACCTCACTACACAATATTAATTTGACTTACCAAAAATCTATTATAAACCTTTGAAAAGATATTATATATATAAGGATTTTTTATTATCATTAAACAATAAATTTATGAAGAGGTGTACCTTGGAAAACCAATCATTTTTTGACTACATTAAACTCTATATAAAGAAAAACATAAGTTCGCTAATAGGAGTCCTTTTTGCCATTGCGGGATATGTTTTTTTCATCATAATAGCAATCACTTCCGGAAAGCTAGAACAAGGCGAATACATGACTGTAATGCCTATGCTGGTCAATTTAGCTATATATATCTTTTCTATAATGTATGTATTAGACCAGATTAGATTCTATCTATCACCAAAGTCAGATACAATACAATTCCTATTTCATACACAGGATAACCGTATAAAAGAAGAGCCTCCTGTAACCCCGTTTGTATTCCCCATTCTAAGTGTTATCTATCGTGTTTTCACATATACAGGCTTCTTTGTAGGTTTAATAACCGGAGTGGTGGTATACCTGGGACAATATTATACGGGATTAGCATCATCATTATTGATAGCCGGGGTACTATTATCTTTGTTATACGAGGCTTATAGAGTAATAGCATTCCTCATAGCAAAGGTTATGACTCACTTTATCGGTAAAAAGCCATCATCGATAATAATAAGCATTATATCATTCATAGTATTTGTATTTATATTAGTATTGTTTATCTTAAAGTTCGCCTCTACAGGTGATTTCATGGCAGGTTTAGGGAATATCGCCGGCAATCCAATCTGGGATTATATACCAGTGTCTAGGTGGGCTTTCGATATCCTATACGTTGGTCTTGGAAGGTCTTTGAGTAACACATTTCTTATTGTGGGTATTAACTTTATTGTCTCTGAAATATTATTATACTTATATTTTATTTATAAACAAAGAGCTAAATCCAACATAAAGGAGACCATGACGGATGAAAACTAAATTCATAATAAACATCATCATAATTGCTTTGCTAGGACTATTTTTCTCATGTGGCGAGGTTGATACAGAAAGAGAAGCCAGGAAACTCGGTTTATCTATACCATCAGAAGAGATAGAGGCTTTCGATATCAGTTTTGAAACTTTAGATGGAGAAAGATTACAATTATACAACTACAAAGGACAGGTGATATTGCTAAATCTATGGGCTACCTGGTGTGTCCCATGTCAGATTGAAATGCCATCGATGGAGAAGCTCTATAAACGGTATAAAGAAAAAGGCTTCCAACTCATAGCAGTAAACATAGAAGAAAATGTAAAAACAGAGAAAATCAAGGAATTCATTAATGATAAAGGTCTATCATTCCAGGTAGGTCTTGATACTTATTCCGAAGCAGAAGAAAAATTCTTTACCGGTTCAATACCTATTTCATACCTTATAGACAAAGAGTTTAACATAGTGGGTAGAATTCTTGGTACCGCAGATTGGTCATCTCAACCGGCATATAACATTGTGGAACAACTCCTGGAAGAAAACCCAACTAACAAAGAAGGGCGTTAAGTATGGCTAAATACATGATATTAGGAGTAGGAAACCGGATGCGAGGTGATGATGGTGCGGGAAGCATACTCGCAGAGCGATTCGCTCAACGGGTTAATGATAAAGAATGGGCATCCGTAGATGGCAATGTCTTACCGGAGAATTATACTTCTATCATAAAGCGTGAGTCTCCCGATAAGCTATACATCGTCGATATCTGTAATCTGGACAAAAAACCAGGCAATTATTATTATGTCCCCCTAGAAGTGTTAATCGAGTCTTACAAGTTTAATACTCATTCCGCCCCGCTTAAAATCTTCGTAGACTACCTGAAAGAACATGTTAAAGAGATAATCATGATTGGCATTCAACCAAAGAATATAAACATGTTCGATGAACTTAGCCCGGAGGTGGACAAAAGTATCGATGATATAATAGAAATACTTCGCAGGAAAGACTTTGATAGGATTGAACATCTATAATCAGACCCTTCATCATAATAATATGGAATAGTCCAATCATATGAACCAACGGTTGGTGTTCCATCATCATTTGGAGTTACATATACAGAGTATTCCAATGTATTCTCATATGTGTTGTCCTTATAAATATCTACACTAAAATAGTTTACAGATTTTAAAAAGAAATATAAATTCCTACTAGAGGTTTTTCTGAAAAAGGTTCAATAATATAAGTCTGAGTCCTGTTGACATACTTTTTATTATTAATTATTTTTTTAAAGCAAATTATTTTAATTTTATTTTTAGTTATTAATCATCAAATAATGATTAAATCTAAACCATAAAAACGAATTAAAATTAAGGATAGGACAATGAATAGATTATTAATTATTTCAAACCGCTTACCTATTAAATTAAAACGAGAAAATGGAGAACTAAACTTTGAGAATAGTGCGGGTGGACTGGCAACTGGTCTTGGTTCTTTCTATAAGAACTATGACAGTATGTGGATAGGTTGGCCCGGTATACCATTAGAAAACATCCAGGATACGGAAGAAATTAAGCATAAACTGGAGAAAGAGAAATGTTATCCAGTATTTATGAAGGGTGAAGATGTCGACCTATTTTACTATGGTTTTTGTAATAAGACATTGTGGCCTCTTCTCCACTATTTCCCGCAGTATGCTGTTTATCGGGATGATTACTGGGAAAGGTATATCAAAGCTAATGAGATGTTCAGGGATACCCTATTAAAAGTAGCGAAACCCGGTGACTTACTTTGGGTACAGGATTACCACCTATTCCTTCTTCCCAAGATGTTGCGAGATGAGATGCCAGACTTATCCATCGGATATTTCCTACACATCCCATTCCCCGCTTATGAGATGTTCCGATTGATACCATATCGTAAAGAATTGCTAGAAGGGCTGATGGGTGCTGATTTAGTGGGTTTCCATACATACAATTATATGGGAGGTTTCCTGGAGAGTACCCAGCAAATATTAGGTCATGAACATGTAATGGGTAAAATCTATGCTGAACATAGAGTGGTTAAGGCTGATGTATTCCCTATGGGAATAGACTATGAAAAGTTCTCTTCTATGCCGGATAAGCCTGAAGTCAAGGAAGAAAAGCGAAAGATAAAAGAAGAAATCGGAGAGGAAGTAAAGATTGTCTTATCGGTGGATAGATTAGACTATTCTAAAGGTATACTCCACCGTCTTGATGCTCTAGAGAGGTTCTTCAAGGAAAAACCAGAATATCGGGGTAAGTTTTGCTGTATCTTCGTCGTCGTCCCATCCAGGGAGAAAGTGGAACAGTATGAACATCTAAAGCGACAGGTTGATGAATGCATCGGTAGGATAAACAGCAGTTACGGAACCATTAGCTGGCAGCCTATACGATATATGTATCGATCATTCCCATTCCATGAGCTAACTGCAATGTATGATTCAGCAGATATAGGATTGGTCACACCTCTCAGAGACGGGATGAATCTGGTAGCCAAAGAAATGGTAGCAACGAAAAGTGATAACAAGCTCTCCTTAATTTTAAGTGAATTAGCTGGAGCGTCTAAAGAATTAGTGGAAGCGATAATCATTAATCCGAACAACCAAAAAGAAATTGTAAAAGCACTGGAAACAGCAATGAATATGACAGATGAAGATAAGACACAACGAACCATAGCTATGAAGGAACGAATCAAGCGATATGATATAGCGGCATGGGCTAAAGACTTTATCAATAATCTAGAACAGATTAAAGAAGAACAAAAAGAGATACAGTCCAAAAAAATCACCGATGAAATAAAACAGGAAATTAAAGAAAGATACTCCAAGAGCAAGAATCGTCTAATAATGCTTGATTATGACGGTACACTAGTTTCTTTCGAGACCAGATTTGGTGAACCAGAGATAGATGATGAGCTAACTAATATGCTAAAAACCCTCACTAAAGACCCTAATAACACGGTAGTCATATTAAGTGGAAGGGATAAAGAAACCTTGAATAAAGCTTTTAGCAACCTGGAGGTAGGACTTATATCTGAACACGGTGTCTGGATAAAGAAAGCTAATGAAGAATGGGATATGTTGGATACGGTAAACAACGATTGGAAGAAGGAAGTCAAGCCGATATTAGAACACTATGTGGATAGGACACCCGGTTCGTTCATTCAGGAAAAGGAATACACCTTCACATGGCATTATCATAAATCAAGAAAGGAACTTGGCAATATAAGGTCCAGGGAACTACGGAAATCCATTCTAGACCTTACCGAAAACCTGGGTATAGAAGTGATGGAAGGACATAGGACGATAGAGATAAAGAATTTCGGTGTGGATAAAGGTCGGGCGATACATCAATGGTTGGGTAAAAGTCAGTGGAACTTTGTTATGGCTATTGGTGACGATTGGTCGGATGAGGACGCTTTTGAGGTTATACCGAATGATGCTTATGCCATTAAAGTCGGCTCTAAACAGTCCAGAGCAAAATACTATGTAAACAATGTTCAAGAAGTTAGAAGTTTAATAAATGAATTAATCAAGGAGTAATTATAAATGACAAGACTAGAAGACTATAGACATATTATAGGTGATGAAAGAGTATATAAGATATACAAAAACGCCCGGAAGCTATATGGAAAAAAGATAATCAATATCAACTCAACTTACTATGGAGGCGGGGTAGCTGAGATAATGAACTCTCTGGTGCTACTTATGAATGATGTCGGTTTGGATGCAGGTTGGTGGATACTTAGAGGGAATCCACATTTCTTTAACATAACCAAGAAGTTCCATAATATGCTACAAGGCGAAGAAAACGGCATATCAGATGAGGAGAAGCTCATCTACATGAGGACGAACGAAGACTTCGCCAGGTATACCCAATATGGAGAACATGGATTGCGTAATCATACATGACCCTCAGCCACTACCGCTTATCTATCACTATAAGAAGCGTCAGCCCTGGATTTGGAGATGTCATGTCGACTTATCCCACCCTAATCCAATATTATGGGAATTCTTGAAAAGGTATATACTTAAATATGAAGTGGTTGTCGTCTCTAATGAGGATTATAAAAAATTACCGGTTGAGTATAGAATCATACTCCCCGCTATTAATCCTATATCAGAGAAGAATAGAGAGTTAACAGATGAACAAATCGCTAAGATACTATTTAATTATGATATCCCTACAGATAAGCCACTCGTAACCCAGATATCGAGGTTCGATAAGTGGAAAGACCCAGAAGGCGTGATAGACACTTTCTTAAAAGTTAAAGAGAAGGTAGATTGTCGTCTGGTACTATGTGGTAGCATGGCTTCTGATGACCCGGAAGGTATAACCATTTACGAAAACATAAAGGATAAGGTAAAAGACCTTATAGAAAAGAAAGATGTAATATTACTTACTGTAATGGATGACTTATTAGTCAATGCCCTTCAAAGAGTAGCAAGCGTAGTTGTTCAGAAGTCCCATCGGGAAGGCTTCGGCTTAACAGTAACAGAAGCATTATGGAAAGGAACTCCGGTTGTCGCTTCCAATATTGGGGGTATCGTCTTACAGGTAAAGAATGATGAAAACGGCTTCCTACTTGAACCAAAGGACAATGATGGCTTCGCTGAGAAAATCGTAGAAATTCTAAAAAATCCATTGATTAAAGAGCAGTTGGGTTTGAATGCCAAGAAGACAGTCAAAGATAATTTCCTTATAACAAGATTATTGAATGATTACATAGATCTTTTGAATGATATACTACATTGATAATGTTATAAAATTAAAATTAATATTCCCTTTTATAGATAGATTATAAGACTATGCTATCTTGTATTTTCACTCCTTGTACCGGGTATGCTTACCTTATCATAAATAATATCTGTAATCTTTGAAAATATAAAAGTCAATGCTACATAGATTAATGCTATAACTAAAAATGTATCCATGTATCTAGCATAGTCCGATGCGAGAATTTTTGCTTTGGTCATCAATTCTGGTGCTTGGATGATAAATCCCAGGGATGTATACTTCAATAGGTAGATTAACTCATTAGAGAGGGCAGGTATGGAAAATCTTAATCCTTGGGGTACAAGGATTCTGACAATAGCCTGCCATTTAGTCATACCGATGGAATAAGCGGCTTCTATCTGTTCATAGGAGATAGCTTTAAAACCACCCTTCATATATTCAATCTGATAAGCGGCACTATTCAGTGTAAAGCCTATCATCGCCGCTAAATAAGGAGATAAATTTACTCCTATGGTCGGTAATCCGTAATATAGCATATAGAGTTGTATTAATAGAGGAGTTCCTCTTATTATTTCAACATATATATCAACGATTTTCTTACTAAATCCTTTGTTATACAAACTTATAAGACACAAAGGAATAGCCATGAAATAACCAACTCCCATACCGAAAAGAGTAAATACTAGCGTAGTCAACAGACCACTCATCAACTCCGGTAAAATTGTCCACATATATTCAAAAAAATTCATTCGTATAACTCCGATATCTTATCTAAGAATTTTTTAGTTCTATCTTCTTTTGGTTCTTTGATTAATTGTAAAGGAGGTCCTTGTTCTACAATGACCCCGCCTTCCATAAATATGATTCTATCGGCAACATTACGGGCAAAACCCATCTCATGCGTTACCAGAATCATGGTCATTCCTTCTTTAGCCAGGTTTTTCATAACATCCAGCACTTCACCAGTCAATTCTGGGTCTAACGCAGAGGTAGGTTCATCAAACATCATGCAGACGGGTTCCATAGCTAATGCCCGGGCAATACCAACCCTCTGTTTCTGTCCACCAGAAAGTTCAGCGGGATATTTGTCTTTATGTTCTACCAGACCTACCCTTTCCATTTCCATCATGGCTATTTCGGTAGCTTTTTCTTTGCTAAACTTCTTCACCTTGGTTAATCCTACCATCACATTTCCTAATGCGGTAAGATGGTTAAAGAGACCGAAATGCTGGAATACAAAGCCTATCTTCTGTCTAATCTTATTAACCTTGCTTTTTTTGTGGGTTATTTCGTCTCCTTCTATCCAAACTCTTCCCGATGTGGGATTTGTTAAGAGATTTATGCATCTTATAAGAGTACTTTTTCCAGTGCCACTCGGACCGATAATAACAACCACTTCACCCTTCTTAACATCAAAAGAGATACCATCTAATACCAAGTTATCACCGAAACTCTTGACAATATCTCTTACGATAATCACAGGGTTATTATCAGAATTATTCAAATTATTTTCATCTACCATAAATTATTCACTCCTTTGCATTTCGAAGCCAGGTATCTTAAGTTTATCCTCTAAAAATTTCAATAGTTTATTGGATATAGCAAAAAGTATATAATAAAGTATTGCTACTGGTATAAGTATTTCGAAGAACACTTTTCCCACTTCAGCATCAATTATACCACGGGCTTTAGTAAGCATCTCTGGTATACCTACCGCATAGGTAATCGGTGAATCCTTCAACACGATAGTAAACTCATTAGCGAATCCTGGTATTGATAGTCTAAAAGCCTGAACCAAAACCACCTGAAAGATGGCTTGCCATTTTGTCATACCAACAGACCTTGCTGCTTCGTATTGTTCTTTGCTTATCGATTGGATAGCCCCTCTAAATACAAGTGATAGATATGCACTTGCGATTAGACCTAGTGATAAAATAGCTGCCAATGCCGGACTTAAATTAATTTGTAAAAACGGTAACTCCCTTAAACCGAAATAAAAGACAAAAAGTACTACGATAAGTGGAGTTCCTCTAAAAAAGCCCTCATACACTTGTATTATTACTCTTATCGCCTTATTACCGTATACTCTGCCTAAAGCAAGCGGTATCCCAACTGCCAGACCAAGCAAAATACTAGCAAGGGTAACACCTATGGTTACTAGCATCCCTTCACCGATTATTAAAGATGATTCTACAATAAATTCTAAAGTCTCATTTACCCCTTTGTATTGGAATGAGTGTATATTCTTGGTTGGCTCATTCAGATATAATATCTGAAAAAATGTTTCCTCATCATAGATTATAAAATCTTCTCCATATCTAATTTGTACTTCATCACCATTTTGATTATAAGCTTTTATTCGA
>CAYUUC010000140.1:8160-8655 GCA_964447635.1 uncultured Spirochaetia bacterium | reverse complement strand
TTACTAGGAGTATTAAGTATGAATTCTAATGTATCGGGAACCAGTTCTGAAAAAAAAGCTACTTTAAGTTTAGGCAGATTGTACACATTTTTGATAGCTCTATTCATAATAGTTTCTGAAATCATCTATTATGCCATTTTTACAGATGGAGCTAAACATTTAGAAATGGGTGGGCTTTTTATTCATAAGTTCTTAATTGAACCATTTAACTTCCTAGCTTCATGGATGGGTCAGATAAACTTTTATTCGATATCCATCTCTGCCTTAGGAATTGTCATAATCTTTTTAATTATATTATTTGTGACAATATCTAATATGATAAAGAATAATGTATTAAAGATAGTCAGTGAGATTATAGGTGCAGTTTTGGCAGTGCTATATGTTTTCTTAATGTTTACTGGTATCTTACATGCTCATATTGAAATGATATTTATATTCATTGCTTTATTATTATTAGCATTGGATTTCCCATACAAGAAGTTGGCCATTGCTTCT
>CAYUUC010000140.1:0-8150 GCA_964447635.1 uncultured Spirochaetia bacterium | reverse complement strand
AGCCTGGTTGTTTTCTGCTATAATCAGTATTATTAATCCAATTCTAAATTCTAGTAATATAGTCAAGTCTTATAGACTAAATCAGAATCCAGAAGCTAATTTCATACTAAAATACGATACGAATGTTAGTGGAGCTTTGCATATAATAGACGCAGAGAAAACAGAGATATTAGAAGGACTAGAATTATTTATATATAAAAGTAAAGACACAACCATACCCGAAATTTTTGATGGGATAGTAAGTTCTGTTGAGAATAATACTGGACTGACTTTAGACCAGATAATAGAAGAATCAAATCAGAGAAATATCGAAAAATTTCAAGAGGATATGGTAATAGAAAGAGAGGATATTGAGTTAGCAGTAAATTATTTCTACGCATATCATAATGACTATACAAAGAGTGAGATTATTGATTTAATGATTGAAAATGGTATGAGTAGTAATCTTTCTAATTATTATCAGAAATATTTTAGAAATGTAATTACATCATATGTCCAAAATAAAGATTTAAGTATTTTGAAAAATAAAGTTTCTTTCATTAACGAAGATTTTGAAGATAATATTCAACAGATGACTAACACAGTTGATATGTTTAATAATTTTTCTATTGAAAGATATATGGAAGATGGTATTGATTTAGACATAATAGGAAATTATATGTCTGTTGAATTATTTAATGAGTTAATTCCTGAAGATATATTACCAATAATTATGGAATCCCTAAGATTTAGAGTAAATAATGTCTTATCTTCGGCTTTAAAATCTACTTTAGTTGAAGAATACGGTATTAGCAAATTAGAGTTAAGGAAAAAACCTGTCGATTTTAAGCCGATAACAAAAGAATTTACCGAATTCTCTGATGAGCAGATTATTAATATAACTGACTTGAAACCATTTACTAAGTACTTCTACTATATTGAGGCTTATAATAAAGAATATCCAATAGGTATACAAATATCAGAGGTAAAAAATTTAATAAATAAATATCCGATTGTATTACCATTTAAAAAAGATATATACTTAAATAGACTATCCGATATCATTAACAACTTAGGAGGTAGTCCGGATAATATAGAAGAGGTTTTGAAGGAATGGGTTAATGGAGGTAATATATCTCATAGGGAAACAATTAACTTTTTAAAGGAGTTTGGTGTAGATGATATTCCTAGGAGGAGAGGCTTAAAATTCAAGACGCTAACGAAAAACTTTAATACTCCAATTAAATCTATTAAAGATGAAAAGAAACCAATCATTGTTGATGCTGATATGATTATAGAGCCTTTAGATATAGATTTTTCTGAATTTATTAAAGAAAACTATGATGGTATCGTAAATGACCTTCAAACGGTATCTCCTTTAGAGATTGGACAAAATATAATCTATCTTGGTGAGATTTGGGGTATACCTAGAGGAACAACCAGGAAAGAAATCGAGAAGTCAAATAAATTATATGAATTATTAGGACAAAATGCTGATAAGTTGATATCAATAATTCCAAATAGAGATGCTGTTAATAAGGAAACTTCAGATAGATTTATGGAAGAGATAATAAACATCATAGGGTCACAAACCACAAATCCAAATCTAGCTGAAGATTTGAAGATACCTGCTCATGTTAAGTTAGGTGTTAAATATGATGAAAAATGTGTGGGAACTTTAAGTGTTAGTATTGATAGGAAGAAAGACCCTCTTAATGCGTTATCACAGAAAGATTTCTCTTATACATGGGAAGCTGAATTCGGTCTTATGGATTATCAATACCAAGGAGTGGAAGAAGGTAGCGACCTATTTGAGGACTTAGATTTTAATAAGTCGCAGTTTAAAATACCTGACCCACAAAACCCTTATAAAGAAATATTAGATTGGGATGCTTATATAAAAGCATATAGAAGTGCTCCAGCTAAATTCAATATAAGAGCATATATTAATAGTGACCAGATAATATATCTAAATAGAAAGTACCCATATTCAACAAAACCAGTTGATATAAGAGGTAACGAAGGAAGCTGGACAGAAAGAGAAGAATCCGGTATTCAGACTCAAGTTACAACGAGAAGTTATGTTGATGTTGTAAATATCATATTAACTTGTATTATTCTAATATTAATACTAACATATTGTATCTTTAGTATAAACCAAATGAAAAAGAAATTCATGTTAAAGGAATCATTACCCATATTCTTAGCTAATTTGGGAATAATCCTTATAATAGTAAATCTTATCCTTTCCCTAGCATTAAATATTTTCCCAATTAAATTAGAGTTCTTTATAGTAATAAGTTTGATTTTCTTTATATTATCCAAACAAATGTGGGCAGTTCGATTAACATTAGGTATAGCTGGGATTATGGTTGTTCTATCGTTAGTTTCTATCTTTGTACAAATTTTCCCAGAACTTCTTGTTACTTTCAGACCTCCTGTTGACCCAAATGTACCTGCTAGTTTTGTTTCCATGATACCGATTACCTTAATAGTTCCAATATTCATGTATATTGTAAGTTTTGCTGTATCATCTAATATGCTGATTAATAATATTGGTACAAAGAGGAATATGGTAGTAGGATGGATAGCAATAATTGTTCTATTCATCGCTTCTGTTGTAACATCGCTTATAGCATTAAATATGTATTCTATTGGTCAAGAATCTGAATTATTAAGGAATATAGCTATTATTACAGGAGCTGGTTTTATTGGTACTTTAATCGGGGTTAATGTTCTCGGTGATTGGGGAAAAACAATCGGTCAGATATTATTCCCATTATTAATAGTAGGTTATGGTATATTTATCATTATGGGATTCGTTCCTATCAAATTACCATTGATACTTATCCTTATAGCATATCTTATTATTGGAACTCCTTGGGCAAGGTCTTTTACCATATTATATTTCTTCATACAGGCTTTTGTCCTTTTCTTCTCTTTTGTGATATTGCTATTTGAAACAGAATATCAAATATTGTTAAAATTAGTTCTTCTTATTATTGGATTAATATATGTGGTCATAGCAATATTCACTATCAAGTCTAAACGAGTCAAAGACTACTCAGAAGGAAAACTCTAAATCCAACGATTAGGTAAGCTATACACAGTCTGCTTTTACAAGCCTTAATAATTATATAATAGTCCTTCATCCTACATCTACTCTTATGTTAAGAGCTAGGTATATGTTAGGATAAATAAATAACATATAAATCTCATCATAATCATACCTTATATTTAATAATTGATAGATTATTTGGATACTTATAAACAAATAAAATCGCCTATTATGTATAAATAACAAATCATTTAAAATACGAGATAATAAAAGCTGTTTAGTGAATTGGTGCTAAAAATCTAAATGATTAATCTATATACAGTCGTTGTATTTCAACAAGCTCAGCAATTGCATAGTCGTGGTTTCATCTATCTTTGTGGCTGCTAAGCCTATCGAAGTGGGATAAACTTTCAGAAAAATTTGAATTTGGTATAAGACTTTTACGGAATGAACAGCACCCATACTAAAGGTGCTGTTTAGATATGGTTATTAATAATTTAAATAGAATAATAGTAAATATTGGTTATTTTTTTTGGAACTTGATTTTTTCTCTGCCTTCGGTTAAGGTTAGTTCATTTTCATCAACCACAGCTGTAAGATTATCAAAAGTCTTACTTTCGGTTTCTAGAGTAAAATTACATCCATTTTTCTGTAATTTACCACCAGTTTCATTAGCTTTTCCACCGTCAGGTAATAGGTAGTATTCATTCCAGGTCATATTATCTTTATCGAAAATTATATGTCTAGTTACATCCTCATAATCTTCAACTTCTTCATTTACATATTCACCAGTCCAGTTTTCACAAGTAGCACCTTCTCCACAAGAGATTAAACCTACTGTTATTAATGAAAAGCTGATTAAGATAATAATAATTAGTAATAGATATCTTTTATTCATAAAAATTTATTTAGCTTTCTCTATGTTTGTTTAACAAGAGGAAGCATAACCTCCTATAATTTTAAATTAAATTAGGAAAACATCATCAATAGATTAGAATTTCACTTTATATTTTGAAGAGAAAATCCTAACCGATATATTCAATATAAGAGTAATAACAACAAGGATAAAAGAAGCTCCCCAAGCTGCTTCCAGCCAAGCATCCCATGGTGTTTTCTGGTAATCATAGATTAATAGGGTTAAAGCTTCTATTTTATCGAAGATATTAACACTGAAAGCTGGATTACCAAATATAGTAAAGAGAATTGGAGCAGTCTCCCCAGCGATTCGAGCTATACCTAATAGTATCCCGGTAAATATCCCGCTTAAACTTGCTGGTATTACAACTTTAAGTATCGTTTTGTAATAAGGGACTCCTAAGGCTATTGAGGTTTCTTTTAGGGATTCGGGTATAAGTTTGATTGTTTCTTCAGTATTGGTTATAACCATAGGTAGCATCATTATTCCAAGCATTATACCACCAGCAAGAGCGGAGTATCCGAAACTCTTTACTATCCAAATATAACCCACTAGACCTAATATAATAGATGGTACTCCTTGTAACAAGGATACCGCTAGATTAACATAATAAGTGAATTTGCTTTTTTTGGATTCTGCTAAATATGTACCGGTTAAAATTCCAATAGGAATTGATATGATACCAGCAATTACTATAAGTATTATTGTTCCTACTAAAGCATTCAATATCCCACCTTTATCATGAGGGTCCTGAGAAGAGTTTGTGGTGAGAAATTCCCAATCGATAGCTCCTACTCCTCTGATGGTTATATATACAATGATGGCTACAAGAGGTATGGTTATGGATACAGCGATTAAAATCATTAAACCTTTAAAAATAAAATCAGTATTTCTAGAACCTCTTATACCTTTGCGTTTTATTAATTGGCTTCCTATTTCTAAAGGTGACATATTAGTTTTTGTATAAGTATTGGTTTTTTCCAGCAAAGTTATATTTCCTCCATATTTTATTTATGGACCATTGTTTTTCTAATAATCAATTTACCGAGAATATTTATTACAGTGGTAATTAATAATAACATCAATCCTATTTCTAATAGAGCAGAATATCTAAGAGTTCCTGGGTCTGCCTCTGAGAATTCGCTAGCAATAATACTGGCCATAGTACTAGAACTTTCAAATAAAGCGGAGAATCCTTGACCACAAAAATCAGGGATCTTTTGTTTAGCATTTCCTATAAGTAATACAATAGCCATCGTTTCACCAACTGCTCTACCTAATGATAGTGTTAAACCGGCAAAGATTCCCGATTTAGCATAAGGAAGGATCACATTCTTTATTACTTGAAATCTAGAAGCCCCTAAAGCATAAGCTGCTTCTTTATATTCTTGTGGTACCAATTCTATTACATCTCTAACAATAGATGCTGAGTAAGGGATAATCATAATAGCTAAGATGAATGCTGCTGTCAATATACCAGTTCCGTTTTCTTGTATCCCTAAATTATACTCTAATTCTCTAATAAAATCCCCTAAATAGTAAAATCCCCAAAAACCATAAATAATAGATGGTATACCGGCTAGTAATTCTGAAACACTTTTAAGGAATCCTGAGAAGAAGCCTTCTTTGAAGTATTCCCCTAAAATCACTGCTATGGCAAAAGCAAATGGTGATGATATAAGCAAGGCTAAGAATGATGTAACCAAAGTACCTACAATAAATTGTAAGGCTCCATATGATTCTCTGCCTTCACCAGGGTCCCATCCTTGTTTAAAAAAGAAGTCCCAGCCTAATTCACCCATACTTGGTAATGATTCTATGAGTAAAGTCAAGAAAATGCCTACTAGTACTAAAACTACAATAATTCCAGATGCTATTAGCAGGTATTTAAAAAAGGATTCTCCAAAGTTATGAAGTTTAATTTTGGAATTATGTATTTTATTTAAAGTTTCTTTATTGTTAAGATCCATTATGTTTCGCACCAAATACCTTTGTTATTCGCATATTTTTATAAAAAACGGATATCTTAATTTATTAATTAGCAAAAGGCATTTTATTCTAAAAATGCCTTTTGCCTTCTTAATTGTTAAATATAGATTAAGTTAATATTTTTATCAAATTTGTTGATTTTTTATCTTTTCTGATGTTACTTCTTTAATTGTTCTCCATCATAAACCATTTCTCTAATTACATCTTCTGATTTAGCAACAGCTCCTTCAGGAAGTTTAGCATAGTTTAGACCTTCATTGTATTGTTGTCCATCATGGATCATCCACCAAAGGAGTTCAGCGGTTGCCATTCCTCTATCTTTGCTTCTACCTTGATAGTTTTGTTCCCTATAAACTATGAGCCAGGTGAAAGTACTAATAGGATAACCCTTTTCAGCTGATGAATCAGTTATAGAAACTCTAGTATCAGCAGGGATATCACCTTGAGCAGCTTGGCTTGCGCTTTCCAAAGAAGGAAGGATGAAATTCCCAGCACTATTTTGGATTCTAGCGACAGGAAGTTCTTCTTCGATAGCATATGATAAACTAACATATCCAACTGTTCCTCTATTCTGAGTTATAAGCTGAGCAACACCAGGATTCTGTTCTCCACCATCACCTACAGGCCATGCTACAGACTTTCCGCGTCCTACATTATCAGCCCATTTCTTACTAACTTTAGTTAGGTAATCAGTAAAAGTGAATGTTGTACCACTACCATCAGACCTATGAGCAACTTTAATGGTAACGTTAGGAAGGATAACTCTAGGATTTAGTTCTCTTATTCTTTCATCGTTCCATTTTGTTATCTCGCCCATGAAGATGTCAACTAATACATCAGGACTTAGTTTAAGGTTACCTACACCTCTTAGGTTGTATGCAACAGCAACAGCACCTATTGCGGTAGGCATATGTAGGATAGGTATATCTTCTAATGTAAAATCATGAACATCATCAACAGAAACGTCTGATGCAACTGTTCCTTCTTTAACATATTTTGACATATCTTCATTATCTATAGGAGCATCGGTAGCACCGAAGTCACCTTGTTTATCAAGAAGGAACCTAATACCACTACTTGAACCTACTGCTGAATAGTTAACAGTTATACCTGTTTCGTTCTTGTATTCTTCAAACATTTTACTATAAAGTGGGAAAGGGAAAGACGCTCCCGCTCCTGTTAATTCATTAATCTCTTGTAGAGCTTCGGCATCATCTGCCTTTATCATAAATATTCCTGAGAATACAAATACAAAGATTATTATCATTGATAATATTTTTTTCATATTGATTTCGTGATTGACTTAATAACCAATCACTACCTCCTTTTTAAATTTTTCGTTTAATTTTTTTAATTTTGACATTCTTCGATGTCTTCACAATTTTTAGCATTAAGATAGCATTCTAATTCTTCATCAGAATACTTTACTGATGAACAAGATTCTTTGAAGCTTTCTTCATCGTAACCTTCTAAACCAGAATAACATACATCCCACATGTTGTTACATACTTCATCTACATTGATATCAGCATCTGGTCCATTTGTGCCTTCTGTTCCGGTACAGAAAGTTACAAAAAGAGCAACCGCAAAAAATATTACTAAGATGATTGTTATATTTTTTTTCATTGTTCTACCTCTTAAATTTTCCTAATCTACAGATAATCAAGTAAATTAGGTTAGTTTATATATTAATTTAATTTATATATTTATTTTAACACTTAGTTAAAAAGTGTTATTTTCAATAAGTACTGTATTTGTATTGAACTTATTTTTATAATGAGATAATCATTACTAATTTTTATGAAGAAAATTGACAAATATTGTTAATTCATTATTTATGTATTGTTTATAAAATGTTAATTTATCATTTAAGATTTAGTAAAAGCTATATAGCTAAATCAGAGGATAAGCAAAAAGAAAATTAAAAAAATATTATTATATGATTATGTTTTAGTTTATCTTTAAATATAACTTAATTTATAAGTATTAAAGTTGCTCCTAATTAAAAACTGTTTAAGGTATTCACTTTGATGTTAATTTATATTTATTTATATAAAAGGATAATCTTGTATCTTAGGGGGGATTATGAAAGAAGAAAAAGATGATAGTATTCTATTTCTGAATAAGGTTAACGAATATATAGATATTATTCAACAACTTATTGATATATCTATTGATTATAGCAATGTATTAGTGGATAATATATTT
>CAYUUC010000139.1:5655-8671 GCA_964447635.1 uncultured Spirochaetia bacterium | reverse complement strand
GGCATAGCTTGTTACTCTATGGGTGAACATAAGAAAGCCATTGAGTTCTACGATAAAGCATTAGAGATTGACCCTGAGTATAAGGAAGTATGGAACAATAAAGGAATCGTATACAGCAATATTGAAAACCATGATAAAGCTATTCAGTGCTATGATAAAGTCCTAGAAATAGATGACCAATATATAGATGCATGGTATAACAAAGGTAATGCTTATCGAAATATAGGAGAGTTGGATAAAGCCATAGAATGCCTACAAAAGACCACAGAACTAAATCCGAAGGATGCTGATGCCTGGTTTAATATGGGTAATATCTATCGAAATAAGAATGACTTCGAAAACTCAATCTACTGCTACGTTAAGTCATCAGAAATCGAATCTAAATATCCCGATGTTTGGACTAATATGGGAAACTCATACGGTGACATGGGGAAATATGAAGAATCTATACAATGCTATGATAAAGCTCTGGAAATCAATCCCAACTATCTAAGGGCATTGTATAATAAAGGATTAGCCTGTAATAAATCAGGTGATTATGATGAAGCCATCGATTGCTTTGATAAGGTGACCGAGGTTAACCCTGAGGATACTTATGCCTGGTATAATAAAGGATACTCATACCGCATACAGGAGAGATATGAAGAAGCAATGGATTGCTACGATAAAACCACCAACATAAACCCTGACTACTCGCCAGCATGGAATAATAAAGGTTATATAAGCTATATAAGACATGAATATGAAAAGGCTATTCAATATTATGATAAAGCTATCGAAATAGATCCTAAATACTTTGATGCTTGGTATAATAAAGGACTTGCTTATCAGATGCTAAAAGACCTTAATAAAGCCATCGAATGTTATGGGCAAGTTACATCATTAAATCCATTGGATGTAGATGCATGGAATAATATGGGACTTATATACAGAGAGCTTGGGGAGGATGATAATGCTTTACATTGCTATAAAAAGTCTGTTGAGATAAAACCAGATTATCATATAGCCTGGTATAATCTGGGTAATGTCTATCGAAGCAAAGGAGATATCGATAAAGCATTAGAGCATTACAATAAAGCATTGGAAGTCAACCCGAAATACCTGCACGCATGGAATAATAAAGGTTTGGTTCTAAACTCACAGGGGGAATATGACAAGGCTATACATTGCTTTAAGCAAGCTACAGAGATAGACCCAAAATACACTGACCCCTGGTATAATATGGGCAATTCATATGAAAGCAAAAAACAGTATGATGAAGCAATAAGATGTTATGATAAAGCTACAGAACTTAATCCAAACGATGGGGATGCCTGGTATAATAAGGGTAATATATACCGAACACTATGTAAATATGAGGAAGCCTTAGAGTGCTATCAAAAGGCTACTCAAATCAATCCAGAGGATGCTGGTGCATGGAACAATATGAGCTTTGTAAGCTATGTAGTTAATGATTATGATAAGGTTATTGAATACTCCAATCGAACAATAGAGGTTGACCCTAATTATGCTGATGCCTGGTATAATAAGGGATTAGCTTTTAGACAACTAAATGATTACCAAAACGCCCTTGAATGCTTCCAGCAAGTAACAGAAATCGATGCGAATGATGCGGATGCATGGAACAACATGGGACTTGCCCATCAAAAACTGGGTAATCCTGATAAGGCTTTTTATTGCTATGATAAAGTAACACAAATCAATCCCAACTATGCAGATGCCTGGTATAATAAGGGTAATTGTTATTTGGATTCTAATGAATTAGATGAAGCTATAGAGTGTTATGAAAAAGCGACCAGTATTAACCATAACCAGGTATATGCTTGGTATAATATGGGAATGGCATACAGCAAAAAGGGAGAAAATAATAAGGCTATCTATTCTTATGATAAAGCTACAGGGATTGACCCTAATTATGCGGATGCTTGGTTCAATAAAGGCATTGCTTATAAAGAGCTTGGGGACGATGATAAGGCGGAATTCTGTTTCAATATAGCCGAGGGAATAGATAAAGATAGATATTAAGTGTGATAAGGAGTGATTAAAATATGGCTATCGATGAAAACTTGAATAATCAGGAATTTGATAAATGGATAAAGAAGGGTCAGGACTATCAGCAGGATGGAGAATACTACAAAGCAATAGAATGCTATGATAAGGCAATCGACATCATCCCTGATGAACCGGAAGCATGGTTCAACCAGGGAGTAGTTTACGAATTTATAGAAGATTATGAAAAAGCCATCAATTGCTATCATAAGGCAACAGAAGCTGACCCTAACTTTGTAAAAGCATGGGTCAATATGGGAGCAGTATATATTGAGTTAGAAAAGTATCACAAAGCTATCGATTGTTATGATAAAGTCCTGGATATAGAACCAAATAACATCAATGCACTATATAGAAAAGGAAATGCTTATGATGATTTAGGAGATTTTCACAAAGCGATTGAGTATTACGAAAAAGCGATTAACTTAAATCCAAATATAGCCGCATTCTGGTACAATAAAGGATATTCACATGACAGCCTTAAACAATATAACAAAGCTATCGATTGTTACAACAAGGCGCTAGAGATAGACCCGGATGATAAGGATACTTGGCTTAATAAGGGATACACATATTTTAATATGGAAGAATATGACAATGCCATTGAATGTTATATTAAGACTATTGAACTAGACCCATATGAAGTAGACGCTTATTATAACCTGGGTAATACCTTAAGAGAGAAAGAGGATTATGAGAAAGCCATCGAATATTATGATAAAGCTACAGAGATAGACCCGGAAGACGAAGGCTCATGGTTTAATAAGGGTGAAACCTACGAAGATAAAAGAGACTATCGGAAAGCCATCGAATGCTATGAACAGGTAATAAGGATAAACCCGGATGATGCAGAGGCATGGTTTAACAAGGGGAGAGCTTATCAAGAATTAGGGGAAGAAAACCTAGCCGATGAGTGTTTCGATATGGCAGAAGACCTTGGATATGAAGGTTAAAACATAAAAACACA
>CAYUUC010000139.1:0-5555 GCA_964447635.1 uncultured Spirochaetia bacterium | reverse complement strand
AAAACACATAAACAGGAGAGTATTATGAATAAAGGTATATTAAATACAATGCTAGTCTTAATCATTACTACATCTATCTCACTTTTTATGCTGGCATGTATCCCTCCAGCTATATGTAATGATAATTCAGGATGGACAATCAACAATACACCTAATGCATCACTATCAGAAACGGAATTGGAACTTATTTCGCTGATTAATGATTATCGTAGAAATAATGGAAGAGACAATCTACTAGAAAGAGAAGCCCAAAGTGTATCAGCACAAAGACATGCTAATGACATGGCAAACCGTCATTACTTCGATTCTGTAACACTGGTTTGCGGTTGGGATAGCATTGATAGGGCGGATAGTGCTGGTACTGTTATCCAAGAAGAGATTTACGCCAGGGATAAACTTACAGCTGAAAATGCTTTTACCTATTTCAAGAGTGACGATGATGCTAATGATGTTCTCCTGGGTAACTTCACAACCATTGGTTTAGGAGAAAAAGATGGTTATTGGGTGCTTAACTTTAATTAATATATTTTTGGGAAAAATGATTTAGAAACATTTATGATAAATGATAAAACCATTATGGATAAATCAAAATTTACCGAAAATTTTATTTGACGAGATAAAAAAAATATATTAATCTTCTGTTTAAGACTTTCTTAAAAGGTGATTTGGAGAATTGAGGTGATTTATCATGAAATATAAATTAACAGCTATTATAATATTATTGGTAATTCTCGTGGTTCCATTAATAGCCGATAACAATGATATACTACTTGTTAAGGAAACAGATTACAACCCTAATGGTGAGATGAAAGGCTATACTAAATATTCATATTATGATAATGGTTTCCTAAAAAGGAAAGAGAGATTCGGTAAGGGTTTTGTTGACTTTAAAGGTTCTGAATTATATGAATATGACCAGGAAGGAAAAATGACCAAGAAAACCGAGTTCAACCATAACAGACAGCCAATATCCACAATTGTATATGAATATGACCAGAACAGTAATTTAACTCTGGAGATACAATACGATGGAAATGGTAAAATTTGGGAATATGTGGAATATAAATACAATGATAAAGAATATCTGACCAAGAAAACAAGATTCTTTAAGGAAGGAAACCCTAAGTACTTCTATACCTATAAGTATGACATGTTGGGTAGAATGACCAGAGAATCGCTACATGATAGGCATGGTAAAGTATTCAACTACACACTTTATATATATGACCATAACAACAATATCGTTAGAACAGAAAACTATACCAGCTTTGGATATCTTAATCTATACTACATTTACGAATATGACATATCAGGTAAGCATAAAATAAAAGAAACGAAGTATAAAAAAGATAATAAAGTCGACTCATATAAGGTTTATGAATACTTAGAAAATGGCTTATTAAATCGTATGACATTATACGATGGAAAAGGGAAAAAGATAAATTATACTTTATATGAATACAATTAAGGATATTTATCTACAAACTTTTTTATCTTTTTTTTTCACTCAATTCTGTAAAAATCCCCCCTATTTTCTTATTTTTGAATTAAGATTAATATATAAAAGATGTACAAAGTAAATATAAACCAATTAATAGTTTATGGTAAAATGCATACTCCGTTACCACGATATCCTATCAAGGAGCAGTTATAGATGGAAAACAATGTTTTCGATGATAACATAATCATAAAGATAGTTCAAGCTAACGATGTGATGGCAATTATTGATATAAGGGGCAATATTAATATTGACACTGTAGAAATATTGAATAACAATATAGATAAAGTAATACAAGAACACAATCCTAAGAATTTCATCTTCCAATGCAAAGGTATAAAATTCGTTAGTAGTATTGGTATCGGTTGCTTTATGAATTTATACAAAAGAGTAATAATGAAAAATGGTGGTAAACTTCTTTTCGTAGGGATGCGGGGAAACATGAAAGAAAGCTTTCGTTTACTACACTTGGAAAGATTCTTCATCATTAAGGAAAACCTAAGAGATGCTTTAATAGAAATAAACAAAATTGAATAATATTGTTAAAAATTAGGGATATATTGAATATGGGAAAAGAATTAAATAAGCTTCTAAAAAAGATAAGAGAAAAAGCAGGACATCTCGATATGCCGGTCGATAAGGATGTTTATGATAAGTCCTCCAAAGACCATCTCCAACCCATACTATACGCTGGCTCTCTAAACTCCAGGATAGGTGTGCTTGCCAGAGACCTGGGCAAAGACGAAGTTATACAAGGCGAGCCACTAATCGGAGCTGGCGGACAGAAACTAAGACGCATCCTTACCGAACATTTCACTGGAAAGAAACCACCTAAAAGTGAGAAACATCACCAAGAAGCGATGAATAATGTATTATTTACCAATATTGTTCCATATAAACCAATTGGTAATAAAGTTTTCTCAAAAAACATACGTCGAGAATTTGCCCCGCTCATTGCTGAGTTTTTAATCATACATTGGAAAGGTTCTTACCTGATGACTTTAGGAACAGAAGCTTTTAAATGGTTTGAACACTTCTGTAATAAGGAGATATTGAATGAGTTTTGGAAGGACGATAAAAAGCGATACACCAGTAAGGTTGAATGCGAATTATCAATTGATATTGAAGGTGCTAAGCATAGCAAAGTCATTACCATTGCCCCACTACCACATCCATCACCATTAAATCGACGATGGATTGAACAATTCCCTAATTTGCTAAAGAATAGACTAGAATCTGCCAACAAAAAATGAATTTTGGCTATAATAGCATAGAACATTATATTATATTATATTCATTCTGATTTGATTAATATAAATTAATTGGTTATTTGGTTACTTTTTTTAGATTATCTGTTAACTTTCCATTTAAATTTTAGTAACTTTATTATAATAGACTGTTAGAAGTTAAATACTGACCAATAATTCTAACTATAATTAGATATAGAATTTAAATGTGTATGGAAATGTTGTTGAAAAATAATAGAAAACTTTTCCAGAGTTACCCCTCGAACTCTTCTCGATGGAACATCGAGCCGTAGTCGAGAGGAAGTTAAAGGAAACATAGATAATGGGTCATATCGACTTCGCTCAATGACCACCTAAGTAAGTAATATAAGATTTTCAACAATAATTGACATAAGAGCATAGAATTTATATAAAACTCCTTATAGAAGGGATATCCTTTTGGTACTTCTGTTTCTTATGAATTGTCAGAGTAAAGTTATGGAGGATAATCAGATGAGAATTTCTCTAGCTAAAAACATAGATAAAACCATTACTCTACAGGGAAAATTCATAAAATTCGGAAATAGACGAAGGAACAATAAAAAAGGTTTAAAAACCACAATGCTTATTAAGCAACTTAAGCTGATAGAACCTATATCAGAGGGAACTATATCTCATATGTGGATCGATTATAATAATAACTTCTGCTGGGTTAAAGAAGGAGACATTATACAGTTTACCGGTAAAGTAAGACGATACACCAAAACCATCAAGTTGAAATTATATTTCCGGTCTGGTATTAACCGTGTAATTAAAGTGGACTATTTTGTGGATAGTTGCGATAATGTAAAGATAATCAAGAATACTTATGGATACACTTATCTGGACAAAAACTTAAACAAAATCATATTATTACGCGGTAGATTCATAAAATCAAAAAGGTTTAAAAAGAAGAACAGTAAAAGTATTACAACGATTAAGCTGGTTCTATTAGAGGATTTAACCCCTATAGATAAGAGTTATTCTTATAAAATACCAAAATTATGGGTAGATTATGATAATGCCTTCCAGGAAGCAGAAAATGGAGACATAGTCGAATTTATATGCGAAATCAAACCAGTTTCCAAGCCAATCATATATAATGTCATAATAGATGGGGTTAATGAAATAATTAAAAGAGATTATCATTTCACCAAAATAGATGATATAAAGATATTTAATATTAAAGATTACATAAATCCAGATTTAAACCAAAAAATCAATTTGATTTTTGACAAAATGGCTAATGATAATAATTTACAGGAGACACTAACCTTCAACGACTAACAAGAATCATAACACTATACCCAAATCCTTACATGTTTGGTCTATTCTTTCCACTTGTTTATTCATTGGTATTGATTTTGCCTTTTCTCTTGCTTCTTTTAAGATTTGCTTAGCTTTATCCTTATACTCATTTGAATAGAGATAGATGGCATACTCCCTCTGAGCCGGGAATAATGTTTCCCAAAAGTTCTCATTCTTCGCTGTCTCAATAGCTTTCTCATAATATGCTGTTGGTGTGTTATCCAGATTTGTTATTAATGATATGCTATTAAGAATCTCTTCTATTTCCCCATTAATATCGCTTTCACTCAACTTAGATAAGGTGATAGCGGTTGCCAGGTGTGTCCTGCCTTGTCTGACATCATCTTCGATTTTCTCAATGTTCTTAAAATGGGATAGAGCTGTTTCCAAAGCATCTTTATATGAACCTATCTTAGTATATATCGATGCGAGATAAGCAAGCTCATAACCATAATCGAATTCAGCACTCATCTCCAATTTAACCTGTAAAGCATAATCATAGTACTGCTTAGCTGTATCATAATCACCTTGGTCATAATATAAAGTACCGATACAGAACATAACATAAGCTTCACCTTGTTTATGGTCATTTTCCTTAAATAGCTTTAAAGACTTGTTAAAATGCTTATTGGCTTCTTCATCCTCTCCTAGATAGTAATATAAAGTTCCCCGATTAACAACTGCCAATCCTCTGCCTATTTCATTATTGGATTCTTCATATACATCTAATGCTTTTTGGTTATACTCCAAAGCTTTGTTAAGGTTTCCTTTTTGTAGATAAACACTACTTATATTGCTATAGGAGTCTGCCAGCCCCATATTGTCTTTTAGCCTTTTGAATGCTTCTACCGCTTCCGAGAAAAGGTTAATGGATTGGTCATATTCCTTATCATATGATTTTATCAAAGCGAGATACTTTAAAGGATTAGAGATAGCCGTTTCATCATTATTCTCTTTATATTTATCCAGAGCTTTTTGATAATACTCGGTTGCTTGCTTTAGGTTATCCTGGAAAAAGTACACATTACCAATATTGTTATAAGCATCTCCCTCGAGTTTACCCTTACCTGCTTCCCTATAGATATCAATAGCTCTTAGGTATTTATCTACCGCTTCCTGCCCCTCTTTTCGCAGAAAGTAGATATTGCCCATAGTGTGATATGTAAGGGATAAGGTGTCTTTATCCTTTTCCTTCTTAGCAATATCGAGTAGTTTTTTAAATTGTTTCAGAGCTTGATTGTATTTTCCTTTTTGGTAATACCCTTTGGCTATTCTTTTCAAGTTTTCAATCTGTAATTCATTTTCTTTTGATGATTTTTTAGCCATTTCTATCTCCATTTTAGGATTTGATTTGGTTTATGTTTTTTATATCTTTCATGTAAGATAATCTGATTGATTAGATATAAGCTTTTCATTAAATAATCCGATTATATAACCATGTGATTTTAACACTGGCGCGAGCATTCTTCCGACTCCCCACAGAT
>CAYUUC010000138.1:0-8703 GCA_964447635.1 uncultured Spirochaetia bacterium | reverse complement strand
AAAGAATATTATAAATCTATAATTAACTTATATTATAATAATTCACAGTACAAATGTCTATATGACATATCAATTATTTCTAAAAAAAATAATTTTTATAAAATAAACAGTAATTGAATTTCCATATATAATGAATATAATCCTTAATTGGATAGTATTTTATTCACTTATAGAATATCAAAGTATAATATTATGATTAGTTAGTATATATTTAGCCGGCTAATTTATTCTGTTTATTATATAAAATAATATTAAATATTTATTATTTAGTATGAATAAATTAGATTATTATATAAGTATTAGTGTATATATATAAATAAGGAGAATATTTATGAGATTCTCAGGAAATATCATCTTTCTATCAAACGGTAAAGAAGAATATAAAATCCCAACCAATTACCGGATAAGCATTTCCTCCTTATTGAAAGAAGCTATCAACAGGCATGATGCTACAGGTAAGGTTTACGATAAGTACTTCAAAGATAAAAAGCTGAACAAATCCAAACCCTACACATATTCAGTATTCATACCTTATCCCGAACATAAAAAGGAGAAAACCCGCAACTATCTTATAAGTAAAAGCAATAAGATTACACTGCACTTCTCATCCAATGATTACGAGCTATCGACCGCTGTCTACAACGGGCTTATCCAGATTAACAACGATAACAGAAAAGCTATGAAAAGCAAAGACAAATCCGTAGATAAGTTCTCACTATTCGATTATCCACTTGGGATAAGGAACTTCTATCTAAAGTTAGATCCCGGCATCACATCCAATAAAGTGAAGTTCAAAACCCTATCCCCTGTGGTGTTGAGGAAGCTTGAAAACAAGCGGGGAGTGGGTTATGTAACTTTCATGGATAAGGAGTTTAGAAACATGCTTTTCCTATCAATCCAAAATCTATGCCGGAACTTCATCGATGAGGATTTCACTCTATCGGAAAGTGATTACGAGGTTAACCTGATCAACCCCAAGGTGGTCAAGGTCTATCACTACGGTGATGTAATCCCTGCTACGAAAGCAACAATCGAGCTGACATGTCCTGTCGAGATCTTACAGCTTGTTTACGATGTAGGTCTCGGAGCAAGGCGAAGTCAGGGCTTCGGTATGCTGGAGGTGGTTTAGATGACACATAAAGTTTATATGCGTGATTGGTACTATAATGCAGGCATCGTGGGCTTTCTGATTACGGTGTGCGATGGCAGACCTTTGGAAGATATCGAGAATGAAGGATTGGTCACTATCGGTGAAAACTATGTGGAGATAGACGATCTTTCCTTACTGGATGGATTTTACGAGAAGTTCAAGAAGCATGCTTTCCTCAGTCTGTTTTCAATAGATTACTTTATCAGTAAGATAAGCGGGACAATCAAGAAACTGGAAGATGAAAGCAAAAAGAAAAAGCCTAAGATTAAAACCATTATCAAAGATAATCTCAAAAAAACAGAGATGGAAAACTTCTTCAAGCTAATGGATTATGAGTATGACGATTCTGATGAAGAAAAGGTCAAAGAAAGCCTTGAGAAGATTTTGAACGATGTAAGATCATTTAATAGAGACAACATTTACAACAAGATTAAGAGTAGAAGCGGCGGAGATGATTACATTGAGGATGTATTGTCCAGAAAGACGAAAGGGATTTTGTCATACCAAAACATAGAAAGTTATATAAAATCTATTCAGGATGAGAAAGAGAAAACCAAAAAGCTCTCTAAGAAAGACATATGCATATCCTGTCATAATGTGGAAAAAAAGGCTGGTCATGATTTTTCCAATGCTGTATCCAATGTTATTGGTTTCAATACAGACAACACAAACTGGATTTGGGGATATAAACCCGCTAATCTGAAACTCTGCAATATATGTATATTGATTTACAGTTGTGCTTTTGTTTCCTTCGCTTATCTGAATAAGAAGGTTGGTAAGGACTATCTTAACTTCTTCTACTTCATTAACTACAATACCAGCCTGAAAGCTTTGTACAAACAAGTATTGAGCTTTAGACATGAATTATCCATAAAAAGCGATGGTGAATCGGGTAAAAAGCCATTCTTTGTTATGATAAAGCAGACGGTAAACATTATCAAGCAAGAACAAAGCAAGCAGGTAAAAGACAATATCAATTTTATCGAGGTTATAGAAAACCCAATTATAAGTGGTCAGTCTAGCAAGGGATACAATGTGTATAATTATAATATAGATTATGATCTTGCTACATTCCTTGATAGGAAGCTGGATAAACTACCATGGGGATACTATATAAATAACAAAGCCTATTTCAATATAGAAGATGAACTTCTTTCCGGAACGCTTAAGAAAAGGCTTTCCTTTAATGATATTAATAGGTATCTATCCATATCTATAAGCAAAATGTTTAAAAACAAGTTCAGCATTATAAGTATAACAAGATATATATTTGATTTTATTGAACATCTTAAAGGAGGTGTGATGAAAGAAAACAAAGAAAAAATTTATAAAAGAGGTTTTAGAAACGGGAAAGAGCTTCGATTGTCTCTATTAAAAAAGAAAAAGGAGAACCAGATTGACGGAATAGCATACAGGATATTGAATGATCTTAAGATTGCCGATAGAGACAAGTTCTTGGATAAGTATACCAGGCTTATGATGGGTAATGACCTGTTCTTGAGCTTTGGCAGGGATGAAATGAATGATACAGATAGTTTCCTTCATTTCGGATATTCATTTGTAAATGGTCTCTTGTCAAGAGAGAAAGAAGAAACAACAGATAAGGAGAAAAACTAATGAAATATCTAACAATGACAATCATATTTGATGGATCAAATCTGAACTATGGTGAAGGTTTCGGCAATGTATTGAACCTGAAAAAGCTAAGCTACCGGGGCAAAAACTATTCATACATCAGCAGACAGGCTTTAAGATATGATATAGTCCGGTTAATGAATCAGGATATGGACATAAAACTCACCCCCACAGATAAAAAGGGTGGTGTTATCCAGTTCACCGCTGAAGCTAAAATAGACGAGTACCCGGAAATCGACTTCTTCGGATACATGAAGACAAGCGAGAACAAGATCAGGAAAGCCGTTGTGCGTTTGACAGATGCAGTGAGTTTGGAACCGTATAACAACGATATGGACTTTGCTACCAATAAAGGTCTTGCCGATAGAATAAAAGACAATGTAGGTAACGATATCTTTCAATCTGAATACCACAAGTCTTACTATTCATACACCATCACCACAGACCTAGACAAGATTGGCGAAGATCCTAACTATGACATATCGCTGGGTACTGATGAAAAGGTGAAAAGACTAAACATGCTTCTTGATTCTGTCAAGCTGGTTAATCGTGATATTCGTGGTAAGAGAGAGAACCTCAATCCGATTTTTGTAATAGGCGGAGTTTATGACATAGGTAACCCATTCTTCTACAATCGTGTGGAAATTGACTTTAAGATGGAGAAGTCCCAAACCAAGGCGGTAATAAAGGATGAGATAATAAATAGTGTGCTGCAAACCACATTTAAAGATAAAGCTATTTCGGAACAGACTACACTCGGAGCTATAGATGGTGTATTTGATAATATTGATAAGATTGATGTAAAACAAAAGACAACCACTGAAGGTTTCTTCAAATCAGTTAAGACAGAAATAGAAAAGTATTACAAAGGATAACTCTTATGAGTAGAAAAGTGATTAAAGCGGTGCTTTATCAAAATATGGTTAATTATAGGCGGGAAATGAGTTATGGTTATATCCAATCATACCCGCTTCCCACTCCATCCATGGTTAAGGGTATGGCTCATGCTTTACTCGATTTGAGAGAATATCATAACCTTAAGCTATCCATCCAGGGTGATTATGACACCATCATTACAAATATGCAAACTGCCAACAAGTTCGATAGAGTAAGGAAACAGAGAGAAAATCCTATACTTATCGATGTGATTGTAGGCGGGAAGAAGCATTTAATCAAGGGTAACATGTTCGTAGACCTGATCGTCAATATGAAGCTAGTTTTGCATATTAAGTTTGATGAAGATGAGCTTAACGATAGACTATATGAAGAGCTACAGAGGCAAACCGTTATACTAGGACGTAATGAGGACATCGCAAGAGCGGATGAGGTGAAGATAGTGGAATATGATGTGGTGGATAAGTTTAAGGATATGAAATATAACATATACTTTAATCAGGATATAGCTAAATCTAATAATTTTACTGGAGTAGAATATCGTCTACCATTCTACTATGAGGATGTAAAATCATTTCAGGATAAGAGGATTTTCAAATTCGTTAATGCTACCTACCTGACTAAAGAGAAAGTGGAAGGCGTGAAAATAAGGAAAGGTAATATCCTTGTTGATGATGACAATGATTTAATCAGCTTTTTAGAGGTAGATATAGATGGTTGAAAAAGTATATGCCAAATCAAACCCGCCCCAATCCATTGAACAGCACACCGAAGAACTATTAAAGAATTATGAGTTGATGAAGAAAATCGGATATTTAAACAAGGATTTTGTTAATACTTATGATAAAGCTATTGAGATTATGATTCGATATCATGATTATGGAAAGCTTAACCATAAATTCCAAAACAAAATCAGGTCTAAACTAAATATCAAACCTATATACATTAACCAGTTGAAGGACTATAGAGAGATTCCACATGAATGGCTTTCACTTTGCTTCATTTCTGAAGATGATGAAGACTATCTATATAGTTTGGATAATGATTTGGATAATGATAAAGTAGAGTTTTTTAAGCTAGTTCAATACTGTATAGCTTTTCATCATAGCAGGAGCAAAGAGAAGGAATTTGATAGAGATGTATTAAAAAAGTATATCGATTATGATCTCGAACCTAATAAGAGTAAAATCTTTGTTGAACATGAGCTTTCCGACTCTATCAATCTCTCCCATATAAAAGATATTACCAATTCTAAAAACTTCGACGCATACTTCCCATACCTTGTTTTTTTCAAGGGGCTTCTTCACAAGTGTGACTACTGTGCTTCTGCCGGTATCGATGCGGAAGTGTCTTACGATGGCGATTATCGGAAGGACTTCCGGTCCTGGCTTGATGGTAAGCAGTGGAAGCTTCATGACTATCAGCAGAAGGCTCAAGAGCTATCCGATAAGAGCATCGTATTCATTGCTTCTACGGGAGCGGGTAAGACGGAATACTCGATGAATTGGATCGATGGTGATAAGGCTTTCTACCTGCTGGGGTTGAGGATAGCGGTGAACAAGATGTTTGACCGCTTCAAAAAGACTTTTAAAAGGAATGTCTCCTTGCTACACGGTGATGTGAACTTCAATCTGGTAGAAGAGGTTGGAGATCGGTTCGATTACTTCCAGAAGGTCAATCTGGCGAAGAAATTCTCATACCCGCTTACCATCGCCACAGCTGATCAGCTTATCACATCGGTGTTTAAGTATAACGGGTTTGAGCTTACCTATTTCGTTGCTTCCTACTCCAAGATTGTAGTGGATGAGATACAGAGCTTTTCTCCTGAAGCGATTGCCAGCATCGTTGTGTTCCTCAAAGAGATACACCGGCTTGGGGGGAAGTTTCTCCTGATGACCGCTACCCTCCCACCATTCATCAAAAAAGAGTTTGAAGACATGGGGGTAGAGTTCCCGGAACCTGTTCTGAACCGGAAGAAAAGGCATCGAATCAGGCTTTACGATGATGTAGAAATCACCGATGAACTTACGCTGGACATGATCAGGGATGAGTATGAAAGCGGTAAGAATGTGCTTGTGATCTGTAACACAGTGAGGAGTGCTCAAAAGATGGCGGAGTTGCTTCCAGATCTCTATCCGCAGATTATACACTCTAAATTTATCGCTAAGGATAGGTCAAAGAAGGAGGAACTGATCGTGAAAGCTGTTGATCCTGAACAGAACGATGGAAATGTGTTGTGGATATCAACCCAGATTGTGGAAGCGAGCCTCGATATAGACTTTGATGTAATGTTTACCGAGGGATCGACTGTGGACAGTATGTTTCAGCGGTTCGGAAGGTGCTGGCGGAACAGGAATGCTGAGTATGAAAGCGATTTGCCGAATATAATGATTTTCAAACCCGGAAAATACTCTACACTTATCTATGACGGGGACATCCTGTCTAGGACTTTGGAGGCTATCAAGAAGTATGATGGGGATGTAATTACCGAACAGGAAAAGCAGGACATAATCGAAGAGGTCTTTTTTGATGTAGAGAATACAAAGTATCACTGTAAATACAAAGAGTATAAAGAGTTGCTGAGATTAGGCTATAAGTCTGAAAGCAAGCCTAAGGCTCAACAGATGTTCCGTATGATCGAGAATAGCTATATGGTTATACCTGTAGATGTCTACAATAATAATATAGAAAAGATAGATTCTTTGCTGAAATTCATCGATGACAACTCTAATCCTCTGCTGGAAAGGATAAAACGGAAGGCTATGCTCCATCAATATACGATGGGGATACAGCTTAGGAATAAGGATCGGTTGAATTGTCTGGAAGATATCGACTCGGAATACTGCCGGCAGTACAACATTAAGTTGCTTAAGGGAGTGAAATATGACTTTGATAAAGGTATACAATTTGTTGAATATAAAAAAGATGATAGCAATTTCATTGTTTAGCGGGGTGATATGAGGTCTTCGGAAATAGTCATAACCGGATCGCAGATCAACTACCTGATAGTGTGCAGACGTAAGTTGTGGTTGTTCTCTCACAACATAACCATGGAGCATACCAGCGATGATGTAAAAATAGGAAGCCTGATTCATGAGAACAGCTACAGGAAAAGACGCAAAGAGATACAGCTGGACGGTATAAAGATTGATTTTTTCGATAAGAATTCGGGTGTCATTCACGAGGTTAAGAAGTCGAAAGCTATCGATGAAGCTCATCACTGGCAGCTTAGGTATTATCTCTGGCATTTTCGCCGGTTGGGGATTGATGTGAGTGGAAGCGTGGATTACCCAAAGCTGAGAAGGAAAGAGACGATCAGTCTAACAGAAGAGGATATCATTCATATAGAAGAGATGCTGGAAGAGATAAAGCAGATTATCTCGTATGAAGTCCCGCCTGATGTTATAAATACGGGGTACTGTAAGAGATGCAGTTACTATGAATTGTGCTATGTGTGAGGTTTTAGAATGAGGAACTACTATATCATGAAGCCTGGACGATTCTCCAGGAAAGACAACTCATTATTTTATGAAGTTTATGATAATGGTGAAGTAAAAAGGAAACAGATACCGGTATCGGATGTTGATTCGGTTTTTCTATTTGGGGAAACGGATTTGAATGTTAAGGCGCTGAATTTTCTTTCCAGGAATAACATTTCAGTTCACTTCTTTAATTATTATGGTTGGTATACTGGGACTTTTTATCCGAAGGAGTTTTTGTTATCGGGAGATATGTTGGTGAAGCAGTCCTTGTGTTATACGGATGATAAACGTAGGTTAGAGCTGGGAAAAGAGCTTGTAGATGGGGCTATGTATGGTATGAAGCAGAACCTGAAGCGGTATAAGGACAGGGTAGGTGATTTGATAGATGAGTTGGAGAGGTATAAAGTGCTTATTGACCAACAGGATGACATTCAATCGTTGATGGGGATAGAGGGTAATGGTAGGGAGGTGTATTATCGGGCTTTCCCGCTAATCATAAACCAGAAAGTTGAGTTTAAGAAACGGGTGAAGCATCCTCCTGACAACATGATGAATGCGTTTATATCTTTCATGAATGGTATAATTTATGCTGAGATACTTAAGGAGATATACAAGACACAATTGAATCCCACGGTTAGTTTTTTACATAAACCTTCTTGTCGGAGGTTTTCGCTTGCTTTGGATGTAGCTGAGATTTTCAAGCCGATATATGGTGATAGAATCATCTTTGATTTAATGAATAACAACCAGATAACGAAGGATCATTTTGACAAGAATTTGAATTATGCTTATCTGAAGGAGAAAGGCAGGGAGATAGTCTTAAAGGCTTTTGAGGAAAAGCTTAACACCACCATTTATCACAAAGAGTTACGCAGGAAGGTATCGTATAAGCGGTTAATCAGGCTGGAGCTTTATAAATTGATCAAACATATTTTAGGTGAAAAAAAATATAAAAGTTTAAGGATATGGTGGTAAATATGTATATAATATCGGTTTATGACGTATCAACAATAACTAAAGAGGGTAAACGTCGTTTACCCAAGATTATGAAGAAGTTTAGAGCTTATCTTAATCATGTTCAAAAATCCGTATTCGAAGGTGAGTTAACAGAAGCAGGATTAAAGGCTTTAAAAATCGAGATTAAGAAACTGATAAAAGACAAAGAAGATTTTGTTATATTTTATAGGATAGACAACAAGAACAATTTAAAGCGAGAGTTTATGGGAAAGGATTTTGATCCTGCATCTAATTTCATTTAAAAAAATTCCATACTGGAGCATCGAGAATTTTTTCATTAACTATTGATATTGATATTGAATTATATTACTTTATAGGGAGGAAATACCCTTCATATTTATGGTGGGTATTAGCTACCAATTATGGGATTTAAAGGGTTTAATATTCTAAGTTTGTAAGTTTTATTCTAATAGTATTAGCTACCAATTATGGGATTTAAAGCACGGATGAACTTGCTCAAAGCAAGTTCCTCTTCTGGTATTAGCTACCAATTATGGGATTTAAAGTCTTTTCGAATTCTTTGTT
>CAYUUC010000137.1:0-8782 GCA_964447635.1 uncultured Spirochaetia bacterium | reverse complement strand
TCTATAGATATCTATACAAATTACACAATCAGAATGCTTATTTGAGTATAAACCTTCCTAGCTGTGTTAATATGACACATTAAAAAAACAGTAAAATTATATTGCTTTTTTTAAATAAAATTAGTAATTTATTACATAACATCTATTTATATTATAAATCTAGGCTAATGATTTATTATTGATTTAAATTTAATTAATATTAGTAGGAGATATATATGGCACCTAAAAAGAAAGATGAAGCTGAACAAACAAAATCATCTAAGCAAAGAAAATACAAATCAACAAAAAAAACGGTCAAACTCGACCCTAATAATGCTAAAAAAGGTAAAAAACTAACCAAAACCACACTTAAATCAATGAGAAAGGCTGAATTAGTAGAATTAGCACTAAATATGAGCCTGGCTAGAATATCGGGTTTGAAGAAAGACGAAATCATCGATAGAATACTAGAAGCACAAAAAATCGAAGAGGTTACGCAGGCTACTGAACCCAAGAAAGTTTTACTATCTGAAGAGGAAGGTCAAACTTTTACCAGCTCGAAAAAGTATGAAATTGAAAATATAGATTTTGTGGTTGAACCATCATACCCCATCGAAACCCGTGAATTACTCAGTGAATATAACGAAGACAAATTTATATTACTTATTAGAGACCCATTTTGGGCTTATGCTTATTGGGAGATTTCCGATGAAGCCAGAAAGAAGCTTGGAATACCCAAAGGAAAACATAATAAGCGAATGAAGATAAGACTTTATGAGGTAATCGACGGTAATAGAGGGGATTACTATGATATTTACATCCATGATTATACTAATAATTGGTATATAAGCCTTCCAAAGCCAAATAAACAATATACAGCTGAGTTACTAATTGAGGATGATGAGGGTAATACTGAAACCATCATGCATAGTAATAATGCTGAATCTCCAAGAAATACTATCAGTGATGATATTGATGTAGAATGGATGACTCCTGATTGGGCTAAGATATACGGTGCATCAGCAGGTTTTAGAGAGAAACACCTTTCTGAAGAGGAATTAAAGGAAAAGATGGAAGAAGGTCCTAGCAGTATTACAATACAACAACAGCCCGGTTCAGAAAACTTAATGGAAGGTTTCATCGGAGCTTCAGAAAACATAATATCATCATTCCCTTCTTCTGAAACCGCAGTTAAAGTGGTTAGTGCTAAGGGTAAGGATTTTTGGTTGAAAGCTGATTGTGAATTAATATTGTATGGTGCAACGGAAACAGACGCTGAGGTTAAGGTAAAGGGTGAGATTATAAAACTCAATCCTGATGGTTCATTTAATCTAAGGTTTTCTCTGCCGGAAGGACAGCATAATATTGATATTAAAGGTATTAATAAAGATAGGGATATTGAAAAATCCATAATATTCCATATTAAAAGAAAAACAGATACTGAATAGTGTTTAAATTCAATTGAATTTATCATATAATTTTATATATTGGGAGATTTAAATGGCTAAAGGATTCTTTGCTCTTGTTCTACACGCACATCTACCTTATGTTAGACATCCTGAATATGAGAATTTTCTGGAAGAGGACTGGTTATATGAAGCTTTAACTGAAACTTACATTCCTTTGCTAGAAGTCTTTAATGGATTAGTAAAGGATAATGTGGAATTTAAAATATCTATGTCTATTACGCCTCCTTTAACACACATGCTTACTGACCCGTTACTCCAAGAGAGGTATATAAAATATCTCAATAAACTAATTGAACTTGGTCATAGAGAGGTTGAAAGGACAAAATTCATCCCAGAATTCAACCAAACAGCACAAATATATCTATCCAAGTTTGAACATATCAGAGAAGTTTATGTAAATAAATATAAAATGAACCTTATTAAGGCTTTCAAAGAGCTTCAGGATATTGGATACTTAGAAATTATAACCTGTGGGGCTACTCATGGATTTTTACCACTTCTAGAGATAAATAAAAACTCCATTAACGCACAAATATCAGTGGCTAAACAATCATATATGGAAAATTTCGATAGACCACCAAAGGGTATTTGGAATGGTGAATGCGGATATTATCAAGGTTTAGAAAGTATATTGAAAAAACATAATATACGATTCTTTTTTGTTGATACACATGGGATATTACATGCCGATAAAAGACCTAAATATGGGGTTTATGCCCCATTATATACTAAGAATGGAGTAGCTGTTTTCGGTAGAGATATCGAATCCAGCCAATCCGTATGGAGTTCCAAGATTGGTTATCCGGGAGACCCGGACTATAGAGAGTTTTATCGGGATATTGGATTCGACTTATCATATGACTACATTAAAGATTATATCCATCCTGATGGAATCAGGATTATGACTGGATATAAGTATTATCGAATTACCGGAAAAACTGAACATAAAGAACCATACAATTATCACAGGGCTGTTGAACGTGCAGCAGAGCATGCTGGAAATTTCATGTTTAATAGAGAAAAACAGATAGAATACCTATCATCAATCATGGACAGACAACCTATCGTGGTTTCTCCTTATGATGCGGAGTTGTTTGGTCATTGGTGGTATGAAGGACCGCATTTTATCGATTTCCTATGCAGAAAGATATATTATGACCAGGATAATATAAAAATGATATCACCATCAGACTATCTTGAGATGTATCCCAGGAACCAGGTAGCTACACCATCGATATCCAGCTGGGGAAAAGGCGGATATGGTGAAGTATGGCTGGAAGGGAGCAATGACTGGATATATAGACATCTACACAAAATAGCTGATAGGATGGTTGAATTGGCTAATACTTACTATGGTTCGAAAGATCCAGTACTAATAAGAGCATTAAACCAATGTGCAAGGGAAGTCTTACTAGCTCAAAGCTCAGATTGGGCATTCATAATGAAAACCGGGACAATGGTTGAATATGCTCATAAACGAACGAAAGACCATGTTAATAGATTTAACGAACTCTACGATTCTATTAAAGAAAATAGAATTAATCGAAGTTTCTTGGAAAATTTTGAATGGAAGGATAATATCTTCCCCAATATCGATTTTAGAGTGTTTAGCGATAAGTCATTGAATATTTAATCAATATCATTCATACATTTCATTGAAAGTATAATCATGTCTATCACAATCGAAAGCACCTAAGCTACCCTTTGATAGCCATATATGCAATTCCATCGAGTCAGGTTCAAACACAACAGTATGAACAGTGCCTGAAAAACCGACCATTTCCATGGTATCGATTGCTTCATTTACTGTTACATCGTTATCTGTGGTTATGTTTTTAATCTGGTTTTTTAGAGTCATATATCGAGGGTCGTTTGTATAAGGGACGATGGTATTCCTTTTTAGATAGTGGTTTGTATTTATTAGAGTATATGTATTGTTTATCTTTTGGTCATGTGTATCATCGGGTAGGGTGGGATTATCGGATGGACTTCTCAGTGTTGCCCTGCCGTCAGGGTGGTCTTCTTTTCCATCATATTCGATTATACCAGCTATATAGTCATCGCTTTTTGTATTGTCCAGGTCATCCTTGCTTTTAAAGCATATATCATAGTTACTGCCTTGAAGGGTGATTATATCATCCAGTACCGTTTCAGCATCTGATGGTGTGTTTGTGTTATCCATCTCTTCAAGTATTTTTCTAAGCGCCAGAGTCCTTGGGAAAAATCCTGTTATATCAGTGGTATCATAACCGTTTGTATCATGGATAGAAGCACAAACTCCATATTCATTCATACCGGTTAAGCATCCGATATATCCGCAGATTGAGACATTCACCCATTTTGTTCCATCTGGAGGTTCATAAGCTAATATAAGTTGGTACTTCTTTATTGATTTGTTCTGGTCTATTCTGTATTCAAGGTTTCTTCCCATGATAGGGGAACCATCGCTTCTTACGTCTCCCCAAACCATAAAACTTGAGCAGTTCCAGTCTGGATATGAGGTGAATAGTTTTACATCATCTAATGTTAATTCTCTTTCCGGATGACCTTCCAGGGTGAAGTATACCGGATGGGAATCAAAAGCATCTTCAATACCATCAAGCAATCCCTGTAATTCGTTTTCATAGTTTTGTTCCCAATGGTAGTACACTGATTGTGTATCTCTGGTATTATCATATAGGGTTACATTATCGCCGAATCGTTCGCTTATGTAATCGACAGTTAGTTCCATGATTTCCGCACCTAATAGATAGCCATGGTTATAGCCATTCTCATAGTCATTTCCGGATAGTCTTAATATTCGTTTATTACCTTCGATTGTTAGTTTAGCTTTACCATCAGGAGAGTAATAAACCCCATCTCCTTTAATAAGACTATCATCATCACCAGAATCGCCGGAATCATTATTATTATCTATATCACAGCTAATTGTGAATACAACTAAGATTATTATTAAAATTAATTTTAATTTGTTCATTATATTACCTCTAAGCCTTTGTAGAAAGTATACGACATATCAATATTAAACAATTAGATATATCATATTAATATAAATATACATACTAATTTAATAAAGTTATAATAGGTAGATAAAATAATATTGGTATTATTAATATATTAATAAATACGGTTTGTTTATAGGAAGGTGTTTATAGGATTTAGCTGATTAAATCTAAATTATTTTTTAGCTTCTCGATTGATTTTTGGAATTCTTCTTTTTTATTCTTTTCCTTTTCTACAACTTCTTCTGGAGCATTATTGATGAATTTATCATTTTTGAGTTTACCATTAACCCGTTTCAATTCACTTTCATTTTTGTTGATTTCCTTTTTTATCCTTTGTATTTCCTGGTCAATATCCAAGATGTCGCTTAATGGTATATATATCTCATATCCACTTCCAACAGCATATGCGCTTTTCTCAGGTCTCTTCTTATTTTTGCCATAATCCAATTCAGAAACTTTGGCTAAAGGTTTAATATAGTTATTGAATTTATCAAGAATCTGCTCAGCTTTATCTGTTTCAGTCTTGAATATAACATCAATTTTTTTCTCCATTGGTATGCGAGTCTCTCCCCTGATATTTCTGATATTGTAAACCATTTCCTGTATGAGTCTAAAATCTTTCTCAGCTTCTTCATCGATTAGATTAGAATTATATACAGGATATCTGCTTATCATAATGCTTTGGTCATGGTAAGGAAGCTTTTGATAAATCTCCTCAGTTATAAATGGCATCAATGGATGAAGTAACTTAAGTGTCTGTTCAAGGACATGTAATAATACAGTGGTAGCAGTCTTCTTGGATTCTTCATCTTCACCATATAATCTAACCTTAGATAATTCCAGATACCAATCACAGTAGTTATCCCAAACAAAGTGATACAAGCTGTTAGCAACATCATTGAACCTGAATCCGTCAAAGCTTTTATTTACAACCTTTATGGTCTCATTCAATTCACTAATAATCCATCTGTCAATCTCATCGAGGTTTACATTATCGATAGATGAAACATATCTTTCATCTAGATTAAGCAGGAAGAACCTTGATGCGTTCCATAACTTATTGCAGAACTTACTTCCAATCTCTGAAAACTTACTCCTCTTTATTGTTTCCTCATTCTTGGTATCCAATCCTACCTTAATGTTTTGACCGATAGGGGCAAGAGACAGTATCGTAAATCTTAAAGCATCCGCTCCAAAGTACTTAATAACCTCAAGCGGATCAAGGCTGTTGTTCAATGATTTACTCTGCTTTCGTCCTATCTCATCCAATACAGTAGAATGGAAGTAAACACGCTTAAATGGTATCTTACCAACAGCATACAAACCAGCCATTATCATCCTCGCTACCCAGAAAAACAGTATCTCAGGAGCTGTGCTTAATACATCTGTTGGATAGAAGTAATCAAGGTCCTCGGTCTCATCAGGCCATCCTAGTGTAGAGAAAGGCCACAACCATGATGAAAACCATGTATCCAGTACATCTTTTTCCTGATGTATGTTTTTACTCTTACAGTGAGTACAGTTATAAGGGTCTTCTCTGGTTACGGTGTATTTACCGCAATCATCGCATATCCATACTGGAATCCTATGTCCCCACCATAGTTGCCTAGAGATAGGCCATGGTCGAATGTTATTCATCCAATGAAGATATACTTTTTTCCATTTTTCCGGTGTAAGGGTTATGGTATCGTCTTCAACAACTTTAATAGCATCCTTAGCCAGTGGATTCATATTAACGAACCATTGTTCGAGTATAAGAGGTTCAACCATAGTACCCGATCTATCACCAATACTTACTTTGTGTATATAATCCTCTTCTTTTATTAAAAGCTCTTTTTGCTTTAGTTCTTTTATCACCTCTTCTCTAGCATCGAACCTATCTAAACCTATATATTTCTTAGGACAGTTTTCATTCATATTCATATCTTTATCGATAACCGAAACAACATCAAGATTATGTCTTTGACCGATGTCGAAGTCATTAGGGTCATGTCCTGGTGTTATCTTTAAAGCTCCCGTGCCGAATTCAGTTTCTACATACTTATCAGCTATTACAGGTATCTCTCTTTCTATAATTGGTAGGATAACGGTTTTTCCGATATACTTTTGATATCTCTCATCATCCGGATGAACAGCAACAGCAGTATCACCAAGCATGGTTTCGGGTCTTACAGTAGCGATTGTTAGGTAGTCTTCGCTATCTTTTACTGGATACTTTATGTAATATAGTTTATCTTTTCTTTCTTCATAGATAACCTCTTCATTGGATATTACAGTTTGTAGACCCGGGTCGTAGTTAACGATGTACTTATCTTTATAAACCAAACCATCTTCATATAATCTAACGAAGATTTCCCTAACAGCTTTAGATAAGCCTTCATCGAGGGTGAATCTTTCTCTATCCATATCAGTAGCACACCCCAGCTTAGCTAGTTGGTTCAATATGATAGAGCCATGCTCCTCTTTCCATTCCCAGACCTTTTGTATGAAGTCATCTCTAGAAAAATCGGTTCTTTTTTTTCCATTTTTGGCTAGTCTCTCTTCAACCTTTTTCTGAGTAGCAATACCTGCATGATCTGTACCTGGTAGATATAATGTATTATATCCCTGCATTCTTTTCCATCTAGTGAGTGTATCGATGATAGTATTGTTTAGAGCATGACCCATGTGTAAAATGCCTGTAACATTAGGAGGAGGTATCATGATGACATATGGTTCTCGGGATTTGTCTACATCAGGGTGCCAGAATTTGTTATCATCCCAAAATTTCCTCCATTTGTCTTCAAAGTTTTTTGGATTATAGCTTTTTTCTATTTCTATAGCCATAATTGAATACCTCCTATGTTATTTTACAGTGTAGAGTGATGTTTTTAACTTTTAATAGTAATATATAAATTAAGATATGCAAAAAAACATCTAATAAATATATATGAAGAAGTGGTTAATAAATTATAAGAGGGGGTTTGATGGTATATGGATAAATTTATATTTATTTATTGATATGGTGTTGTTATTCTCTCCCTCAAGGACTCGAACCTCGACTGACTGGACCAAAACCAGATGTGCTGCCATTACACCAAGGGAGAATATGTTATTGGTTAAGTATGGTATTACTATTATTAATTGAGTAGGAAGAAATTAACTCTCCCCCAAGGATTCGAACCTCGACTGACTGGACCAAAACCAGATGTGCTGCCATTACACCAGGGGAGAATAGATGTATAATATATTTAACACATCATTCTAATTACTTCGTTATTATTTATAATAAACATTTCTTTTTTTTCAAAAAAATCTGTTATTTTCGGTATAATAATATTTATTTAACTTTATATCATATTTTTTTAATATAAGTATCAAGATTATTTATATTAGACTACTTTTCCGATTATTTTCATCTTTTCTCCCACAGTAATTTCTACTTTTTCGAATTCTTTCTCAGGGATAAAAACAACCATTCCTACTCCACAGTTAAAGATTTTGAATAATTCTGTTTCATCCAAATCTCCCATTTCCATAATGGTTTGGAATATTTCATGGATTTCGAAGTCTTGGTATTCTATATGAAATTTTTCAGGTAGAATTTCATTTATATCATCGTATAAACCATCTGCTATTTGTTTCATAGCATGAACTTCTATATTGTCCAATAGTTTTCTTATCTGTTTGGTGTATATACGAGTTGGTGTTAATACGATATCCTGAATGGTACGGGTGGTGTGGGGGAATCTATCCGTGAGTTTAAGGTCTTTCTCTCCCAGTATTCCTTGCAGTTTTCTAAATCCACTAAAATGTAAACCGCTTGAGTATAATCCCAAAACCAAATCTCCACTTTGTATATTATTCCCGTTTAGCAATTTGTCCTTTTCTACAACGCCAACAGTAAAACCAACCAAATCATAATCCCCAGGGAGATACATATCCGGAATTCCAGTGGTTTCTCCTCCCAATAATACTACATCAGCTATCTTGCAACCTTCAACCACTCCGTCAATTATCTTTTCAATAAGTTTATAATCTATATCTTTCAGTCCAATGTAGTTTGAGAAGAATAAAGGTTTAGCACCGGTTGATATAATATTATTCACAGACATCCCAACCATATCTATTCCGATTGTATTATGAATGTCTGACATAATAGCGAACTTGAGTTTTGAACCTATGTTATCTGCACTGGTTATTAATAATGGTTCTTTATAGGATGAAAAGTCTGATTTGTATAATGCACCAAATTTAAAATCAGGGTTTTTTATTACTGAAGAATTAAATGTAGTCTCAGCATTTTGTTTTAACATCGATATTGTTTTATCTAATACTTTGTTTTCATGT
>CAYUUC010000136.1:0-8880 GCA_964447635.1 uncultured Spirochaetia bacterium | reverse complement strand
GGAGTAGTCTCAGTCAATATTACTATGTGAATGTTATACTAGGAAAATTGGTTAATTTATGATAGTTAAAATTTAACAATTATTGATAATAAATCCAATATAACCTGAATATTAACAATAATATTCTTTATAAACCATTGCATATTTATAATATTTTAATAAATTTAACTATATATTTTTTATCTTAATTATTACTATATTATAAGCAGATTCATATCGGGGGTATTTATCCAATGACGAAAAATAACCGCAAGAAGGCTGAAGAACTAAATAACCAGGGGAACCAATTTCTAAAGGATAATAACTTCATCCAAGCTAAAACCCTTTACGAAAAAGCAATACTAGCAGATGCGGAATATCCTACACCATATTATAACCTTGGCATCTTATACAAGATTAACAACGATATCAATAATGCCATAAAATACTTAATTAAAAACATAGAGCTGGATAAGGATAATGTCGATGCATACATAAATTTAGGTAAAATATACGATGAGAATGGCGAATATAAAAAGGCTTATGATAACTATAATAAAGCCCTGACATTAAACAGTAAACTCTATGGAGAAAAGCATCCTCAAACTCTAAGAATTTATAGTATAATTGAAAAGATGTATTACAACAAAAATCTGAATGGTAAAGATTTTAGAAGCTATATATCAAATCAAATCAAGACAGTAAAGGATATGTTTAGAGATAATGGTTTTACGATATACAATTATTATACTGATAAGTTTTATGATTCTTTAATATTAACTCAAGGGTTAGATATCATCTTCTGCTACATATACAAGGCTATTAGTAATATAATAGCATTAGATTATGTTAGAGGTATAAAGAATAAGCCCATATGGCTTATAGATGGACAGAACCATCCCTCTATCATTGCTAAAGCGAAAGATGATATAATCCTGTATAAAGTATACACTAATACGAGAGCCAATTCTAAGGATGGGATTAAAACACTAATTGTAATACTAAACAGCAATATAGCTAATTATGAAGAAGTATTACCTTCCTGGAATAAGAACAAAATCTCTGTTACCCGTTTATCCAATGTTAAACCCGATGATATACCTTTATTATCGGAATATATAAGAGAAAATAAAGCTATCAAACCTCCCGATTACTCGGTAACCGGGATAAATAAATTCATAGAGTATATGAATTCCAAAACCGAAAAAGAAAAAGACGAAATGCTGTTTAAATACAGGGTTGATAATGACATTATAAAGAAGAAATCCAGAGAACAAGATGACTCTCTCCGCCCGAAAGAGATAATAGATTTAGACTATTTTGGTACCAATCTGAATGAGAAAGCAGCGAAGGGGCATCTACAAACCTGCATCGGAAGGGAAAAAGAAATTGATACTATATATCAGGTACTATACCGGGGATACAAGAACAACCCTCTACTTATCGGGCATTCCGGGGTGGGTAAGACTGTCATCATAGAAGAGATAGCAAATCGCATCGTTAGGGGTGATGTTCCAGATTTCCTTAAACAGAAACGTATAATTGAGGTTTCCGGTGGAGAGTTGATATCCGGTACCACCCTTCGGGGACAACTGGAACTCAGAATAGAGAACCTACTTAATGAACTCAAGAAAAACCCTGATACAATTCTATTTATCGATGAATTACACACAATCATAAACGCAGGAAAATCAAGCAATGTTGATAGTGCATCTATATCACAGATGTTAAAACCCGCCTTATCAAGGAATGAAGTAACGGTTATCGGTTCTACCACTTATGATGACTATAGAAAGTATATACAAAATGATAAAGCCTTCGAGAGAAGGTTCTACCCAATCAAGATAGATGAAATGTCTCTTCAAGAAACGAAAGAAGTAATTACCAGATTGAAACCTTATATTGAGAACCATTACCAGGTAATATTTAAATCATCGATAATCGATCTTATAATACAGCTTTCCGATAAGTACATTAAGAAGCGTCATTTCCCGGATAAAGCCATTGATATAATAGAGAAAGTGGCTTCAAGCTCATCTATAAAAGGTAAAACGGAGATAACCATAAAAGATATAAAAACCTTATTTGAGGAGTATGTCGGCATTCGTTACCTAGATACAGATACAGAGTCATTTAGACGTCTGCTCAACATGGAAGATTACCTTTCCAGTCAGATTTTCGGGCAGGGTGAAGCAATCATGAAGGTAGCCAACCAAATCAGACTAACCAAACGTAAACTTGACCTGAAACCCGAAAGACCGGATGGTGTATTCCTTTTCACTGGACCAACTGGTGTAGGTAAGACCGAATTAGCTAAATCCTTGTGTCGTTTTTTATATGGTAATGAGAATAAGCTTCTCAAGCTGGATATGACTGAGTATAGCGAATTAGGCTCTATAGCTAAACTATTGGGGTCTCCCCCCGGATATAACGGTTATCTGGACTACCCGTTTATGACTAAGTTCATTGAAGAGAACCCATCCTCCGTTCTACTACTCGATGAGATAGAGAAAGCCCATGAAGAAGTGATAAAGCTATTCATGCAGGTGATGGACGAAGGAAGGTTAAGGGATTCCAAGGGTAAAACCATCTATTTCAGCGATGTAACAGTAATTCTGACCACAAACGCCTTCCAGCGGTCAAAAGCAGGGGTGGGCTTTGGTAATAAGGATAGGAAAGAAGAAGAAGGGTTGATGAATAAAGAATTGTTGAACCATTTCCCTATCGAATTCCTCAATAGGATAGACGAGATTATACTATTTAACAGCCTTAAGAAAGAACATATCAAACAAATAATAGAAAAAAAGCTATTAAGCCAAATCAACGAAAGATTTAAAAAGGAAAACCTTATGGTCGAGATTGATGATAAGGTAATGGATTTAATCATAGAGTTGGGATATGAAGAGAAATACGGAGCGAGGAATATAGAACGGGTTTTCGAGAAACATATAATCTCCGAGATATCAAATTTCCTTTATAAGAAAGATATAACAGACATAACACCCATTATCCTTACTCTGAAAAAAGGGAAGATATCAATAAGAATAAAAAATAAGAAAAATCCTAAGGATAAACCTTCTCATGGAGCCGGTCAGTCACCGGTTTGTTAAATGTTCATATGATGGTGGCAAAACATTACATAAAATCATCATTAAATTAATCCTGGTAATGAAATACTAACATGATCTACCATAATGATATTCTAAATTTTGGTTAAAAAATTTCACCATACCTCAAGATAAATAGTAAGTTAAATATAAAATATTAGCCCTTTTTACTTTTCAAGGATTTTATTATATTGCATTATATATAATATAAATCTATAAAGTATCTCAAATCTCATTTTGGAGGAGAAAATAATGAAAAAAATATATGCTGTTTTAGCAGTAACATTAATAATACTATTAGCAGGCGTCATGCTTGCACCATCAGAGGCTCAGGCACAAATGGGGCTTGACTCGTTTGATTCATATGAAAATTTCGGTCTGTATCAGGATGATTTAAATTTACCATCACTAGGTATGGAAGGTATTGATAGTCAAGGTGAAATATCGAACTTCAGCCTGGGTTTCATCTGGCAATATCGTATCGTAAACTCACCCCATCTTGTAGGATTAGACATCACATTTGATATGTTTGCTTTCGCTCTAGGCTGGTATTCATCTGTAGATTGGGGGTACTTCTATATCCATGGAGGTATTTTATATTTAGCTTATACAGCTGATTTTATCTTAATCAATTTTGGATTACAGGTCTATTTCCATGTTTCAAATGCAGGACCGGGTTTTGGATTTAGGATACCCATTGAATTCGAGTTCGCTTTATTCCCATTCCCACTTACATTCTATTTCGCTATGGTTCCGGGGATAGGAATAATGACACCAAGCGGAATGGTAAGTAGTAGCAATCTATTCCAGTTTGCTATCGCCTTTGGTCTGAGGTTCTACTTCTAAAAACTACTCACCAAACCAACTTATAACATAATCCGTTTTATCCGGTATATGGAGCAAATGGGGGTCTTCGCACTTCCATTCTCCATCTAAATCTTTATATCGAGCAGTTAACTCAAAATGGCACATCGCTATTCCCATATCGATAAGGTTTAATCCTGAATTTTCATATAAAGCATTAGTGAAAGTCTTAAACAGGTGAAAAGTATTCGACCGACCATCCCTAACAATACGCCAGGGCTGAGTGTTTCCAGCTGAGGGGGCTAGCCTGACCATCTCCAGCACCTCGCTATATGGATTGGACTCATTCTTGGGTAAGGGTTGACCGAATTCACCATCGTAGAAAAGTTCCTCAAAGGATTTCCGTTTAGCTGAACGGGCAAGCGTGCGGGTCAAAGTGTCAGTAAGAGATTTCTTCCGGGCAGGATATCCTACCGGACTTATCGCTGGTATTATCTCATCTTCGTCTAACTTCAGTATATTAGCAAAGTCTTTCTTCTTAAATGTCCCGCCTATCCAGCATGTACCAAGTTCTAACTCGGTAGCTTTAAGTATGATTTGTTCTAATTGATAACCCAGGTTTTCATAAGCATAATCGCCTGGTTTGACTATGCCTACGATAAAACTGGGGGCATTCTTGATAATTCCATAAGTTCCAATCTTGACCTTTTTGTCCCTTACTTCGCTTAAGTTTATTAAGTGGAATTTGCATATATCACCTACCGGACTTTTCCTTACATAGTCGAAACTATCTTTCAGGTTGCTTTTTACCTCTTCTTCAATCAAATCTTTCCGGTAAGTCCGGATAGACGACCTTTTCCTTATGATGTCGGTAAGAGGTTTATCGAATTTCATGACAAAACTCCTTAGATTTATTTTTTCTCCACACTTATATTATCATTCAGTTCATCAATCCTTTTACTGATTTCCACAGAATTATCTTCCTCATATATATCCCGATAATACTCCAAAGATAGTCTTTTATACTCATCATCCCCAGTTAGCTTATACAACTCAAACAAGACTGGTGCTTTATTATCGATATCATCCTCTTCCAAACCATCCAGGTTGAAAAGCAACACATCCTTCGCTTCATTCTCATTGCCCTTTTTGTCTATAATCCTCGCCTTCAGTATATTCGACATAGTGATGAGTTTCGGTTCTTCAAGCAGTCTTGCTATCTCCATGGATTGGTTATTCAACTCGTCAGCCTGGTCAATCTTATCTATCATCATATACAATTGTGCTTTTTCATAAAGTATTTCACTAAGGTCGTACTGTGAGTTAAGCTCATTAGCCAGCTCTATTCCTTCTTCACAATATTGTTCCGCCTTATCTAACTGTTCCATCATCTTATTTATGATAATAAGGTTAACCACGCTCTGGAGCTGACCTTGCTTATTGTTAACCTCTTTGAATAGACGATAACTAGTCTTGAAGTACTTAAGCGACTTATCCAACTCACCTTTATCCATATAGATTAAGCCCAGATTAGTCGATGCTGAGGCTGAACCCATCTTATTACCTAGCTGTTCGGACATCTCCTGCTGGATGAGGTAATACTTGATAGCTTTATCATAATTGTTCTGCAGATAATACATTACACCCATGTTACCACTGGTATTGCTTATGTAGAGTTTATTACCGAGTTCTGATGCGAGGTACATCTGCTTCTGATAGTACTCAATAGCCTTGTCGAACTTCTGCATGAAATAGTGCAATACTCCCATATTCGCATATGCTCTGCTTTTTCCTATCTTATCGTTTATCTCCTCTGATATATCCAACTGCTTTTGATAGCATTCCATTGCTTTATCATAATCATTGCGGTCTTTATACAGGATACCCATATTCCCGATAGAGCTACTAATACCCCTCTTATCGTTCATTTGCTCAGCTAGTTCAAGCTCTTTCTGGTAGTACTCCATCGCTTTATCATAATCACTTTCCTTATGATAGATAACACCGATAGCCCCTAAAGCTGCACTCAATCCCTGTAAATCGTTAGCTTTTTTATAGTAACTACTCGCCGATTCCAGTAATGACAAAGCTTCCTTGTTCTTACCCTTCTTTTCTAGGAGAGAGCCGAGGTTCTTCTTTACCTTTGCTGTAAGTTCCTCATTCTGGATATCAATGGAACGATTGATATTGTGCCGATAGAGCTTTTCTGCTTCTCCCCATTCACCAATAAACTGCAACACTTCCGCTTTCTTTGTCTGAACGATGATTTCTTTTTCCTCGTCTTCCAAATAGCCTATAAGTCTATCATACATCTTAAGCGCTTGTTCGTTCTGATAGCTATCCTTGGCATAGTCCGCTGCTTTCTCCAGATACTCAATCGCTTTATCCCATACAGCAGCATTCTCGTAATGGAAGGCGATATCGGAGTAGTAGTTCTTATCATTCTTGTATATCTTTTCTATACATTCACCGGCAATCTTGTGAAGCTTTTTTAGTCTAGAGCGGAGTTGCATCTCATACACCGCACTTTGCATCATCGTATGGCGGAATATGTACTTTATCTTGGATAAAGCATTCCATACCCTCTCGTGAACGCCTTCTAGTAGAAGATTATTGATGTCTTTGTTCCTCAATGAGGTTATCTCGAACTCCAATGAATACTTAACCACATTGACCAGCTCTTCCATGACTTGAACATCAAACTCCCTACCCAGAACCGATGCCAGCTGAACCATCTCTTTAAGGTCTGGTGATAGGCGGTCTATCCTCGCTATAAGGACGGAGCTTATCCCCTTAGGTATATCCACATTGGTCCTCAGTAACCGATATTGACCCTCCCTCATATCGATAACCTTGTTCTCCTTCAGGAATTTGCAGAACTGTTCAATATAGAATGGATTACCTTCGCTCTTCAATGCTATGTATGATAAGAGTTTGGGGTCGGCTTTACCGGCGAGGTTTTCGCTGGTCAAACTCTCAATCTCGTCTATACTCATATGGTCTAATGATATGTCATTCTTAATCACCTTGCTATCAAGGGCAAGTTCCGGCTTACCTCCTTCATCAGTATATCGACTGGTACTGATTATGGTTATGGGACTTTCATCCATGTTTCTGGAAATTATCTCGAAAATCTTCTTCGAGTCTACATCCAACCACTGAAGGTCTTCTAATATGATGATGATTGGTTTAATAAGGCTCTTAGCTCGAAAGAAGTCATTGATAGCGAATAAGGTGTTCTCGTATTTACCTTTAGCATCCAACTGGCTATAAAGGGAATTCTCCCAGTAAACCCCAACTAAAGCCCCTAGAATGGACTTGGTTCTTATTAACTCATGGACCATCGCTCCTGTTTTTTCATTCTCTGGCAAAGCTCTAAGGTCTTCTATCAATTCATCATAGATTTTATCGAAAATCTCTTTCTTCTCTCTATCGTTAAGTAACTCGCCTTGCTGGAAGTAGTTATTGAAGAATGATATAAATGGGTTCATACTGTTTTTTAGAATACCGTCTGATTGTAATGTATAGAAGTATATTTTGTCACCATAGCTTTTAGCAAGCTCATATGCTATTCTTGATTTCCCTATACCAGGTTCACCGTATATGTAAACCACACATCCCGTATCATTTTCAATGGCTGGTCGGGTATAAGACCGGAGGAGCTCCAAGGTACTTTCTCTACCAACCATTTGACCTTCAAATAGCTGGGTTGATAACTCACGATATCTTCCCTGTAATTCATATACAGGTACCTTATCTTCTATCCCTTTAAAGCGATGTTTCCCTATGTATCTAGCCTGGTATTGGTTTTTTATCTTCTCGTATATTTCTTTGGATATCCATACCTGTCCGTATTTGGATGATGTCATGAATCTGGAAGAGAGGTTTACCACATCACCAAGACAGGAATAGGTACTCCTCTGCTTAATTCCAATAAAGCCAGTATAAGCTATACCATAATTGATGCCCACCCTTATCTTTTCCTTATATTCCTTTTTTAAAGAAAGAACAAAGTTGATAGCTCTTTGGATATCGTCTTCATATGAGGTAGGTGCTCCAAAGAATATAAGGATATTACTCCCCTTATCACCATAATCCAGATGGTTATAGTAACCGCCGAAGGTCTCCAGCTTATCCAAGATGGTAACAACGAAGTTGTTGATCTCATTATGGTCATCTAAACCAGTAAAAGAAACGAAAACTGAAACCACATCCCTAAACTCGCCGGAATAACCTAAATCTAAAACCGTAGGAGAGATAAACTTCTTAACCACATACTTCTTTTGGTTTTTGGAGGCGATATCGAGAATATCTTTCTCTGGTTTATTCATCTTGAGGAGTTTAAAGTATTTTTTACTGACAGGTTTTGAGTCTGGTATTTTGGAGATAAATCTATACAGATGCTCATCCATTATTATCTCCAAGTTGGAGCTGAGGTTTTCAGCACGGGCGCAACTCTCGATTGGTTTACCCTTGAAGAAGTAGACCTTCTTTTTATCCGAACCCAATATACCCCATTTCACTAAACCATATGATAATCCAACTTTAACTAGAATTTTGAACTCACCGAACTTCGTCTTCTGGGGTTCCATGTTTTCAAAGGTCTCCCTTATCGTGTCAGCGGCGAAACAGGCGGCTAATGGTTTGTTTAGATTAGTGAAGATAGCGGTAAATCCGTCGCCAGCAAAGCCGGATATGAAACCACCTCTATCGTATACAGCATTAATCAGTGGTTCAAATACATTGTTTAATATTACTGATAGCTCTTCCGCTCCGGCTCTTCCTTCTTTGAGTAACCTCTCGGTCATAGGGGTAAATCCGGACATATCTACAAACATGGTTACTGCTTTAAAGCTGCCTTTATAGATGAATTTCTTGTACTTATCGTAGATAAAAAAAGGAATTAGATTTTTCATTTAACACCTAATCATCAACTTAACTATAATTAATATGCTTCCTGTTTTATACCAATTTTTAGCAATTCTATGTC
>CAYUUC010000135.1:0-8898 GCA_964447635.1 uncultured Spirochaetia bacterium | reverse complement strand
CTTAGTTTAGATTGGATAATCCGTAAAAGGAATTTGATTTAAATAAATACTACAGGAGTTATAATACATGAATTTAAAAAAGATTAAGTATATACTTATTATATTTTTACTTTTATTTGCCATAGCCAATATAAGTATTATTGTAACCTCTTGTCAAACCAATAATGATAATGATTTTGATAATATTGAAGTAAATATAGATAATATTAATAATAAAGAGATAAGCACAATTATAAAAGATGAACCTATTAAAGTATATCTCTTCTCTAAAGATAATTGTAAGTTCTGTGATAAACTTGTTTCATATATAAAAAACAACCTCACAAAAAAACTTAATATTGATATTGAAATTAAAACTCTTGATTATCAAGATTCAATCAATGATATTAATAGAATCGAAGATGAATCTGGAATAACCATAGATAAAACCACTATACTGATAGTAGGAGATTATATTCTTAACGGTGTAGAAGAAATAAACAATCGGTACACAGAAGCTATCATAGAAACTGCTCAAACACCTGCTCCTTTAAGGAAAGATTGGATAGAAGACTGCACAGATGATTGCCAACTAGAGCTGGTAGAGGCTCAGGAAAATGACTCAATGCTAGTCTTCGAGGAACCGGTAAAAGTATACTATTTTCATGATTATAAATGCGATTATTGTAATAGATTAAAGCATATGCTAGAAAACACATTCACTGAAACCACGGGTATTGAACTTGATATAACCATATTAGACATTGAAAAAGATGTTCCTAAAATTGAAGCCCTACGTAAAAAAACAGATAAAGATATAAAAGGTAGTCCTATACTAGTTGTGGGCAGATATTTAATGTCTGGGAAAACTAATATAAATGAAAACCTTAATGATTATATATACAATGTAGCTAATACAAATCCATCGGATAGGATCGACCTTATGGAAAATCTAGATGATGTTAAAGTCAATCTCCCAGGGCTTTTAGTCGTTATTACTATGGGGCTTGTAGATGGGATTAATCCATGTGCATTCGCTACTATCATTTTCCTTTTATCATATCTAGCCTATGCTAAAAAAACCAAGAGAGAAACACTTATCATCGGTATAATCTATACTGGAGCGGTATTTATAACATACTTCCTTGTCGGATTTATATTCTATGGAGCATTAAGCAGTTTTATTACTTCAACTAGCTACAGAATCATATCAACAATTATAAAAATCATTTCTATTGCATTGGTTAGTGTATTAGCAATTGTCAGTTTTGCTGATTATATAAAAGCAATGAAAGGTAAAGCAGGTGATATGACCTTAACCCTATCGGGTAAGATGAAACAAAGGATACATTCCATTATCAGGAATAAATTAAAGCTAAGAGGGATAATAATATCATCATTAGTCATCGGTGTGGTGGTTTCATTCTTCGAGCTTGCCTGTACAGGACAAGTGTATCTGCCTACAATTCTCTATATAGTAAATGATGAAAGCACAGGTATAATCAATCGTTCTTTCGGTTACTTACAACTATTAGTATACAATATCGCATTCATAATGCCATTGGTTATTATCTTCCTGATAAGCTATTTAGGTGTCTCATCTAAAGCTATGCAAAACATGCTTCAAAAGCATACAGCAACTATTAAATTGTTATTATTCTTGCTTTTTACCGGTTTAACTGTTTATATGATATTAGCCTATTTTGTCTTTGTTATATAAAATGATAAATGCAACAATATAATCTTATATGCTTGTAATTACTTCTATTAATTGTTTTATATATCGTGGAGATTTTAACTCATATCACAGGAGGAATTTTATCATTGTCAAATACTGATTTATACCAATATCCGTTAATTTTAGGCAATATTGGGAGAATCCCTCTTCTATCTTTTCCCTTGTTAAGGGAGAAGAAATAGTAAAAGTTTGTGCAATTCATCTCCAAGTTCCCCTTAATTGTGTCTTCGCAGAAGACGAGGGGATTTAGTGGGATTCTCATTAATTGCTTAATATCATCGAATTTTTGTATTAGACCTATTAGATACCCTAGTTTACAAATCACTATAATTGATGTTAAAAAACAACCTATAGAGTGTTAATAGTAATCATAAAACAACGGAGTTAATATTTATGAAAAACTCAAAAAAAGTTATAATAATTCTAATAATAATGACATTCTTGACTTTCTGTACAAATATAGGAGAGGTTATCCTAAGGAAAAAATGGAAGCTGGAAGAATATGACAACTGGTATCTAATCGTCGAAGAGGGGAATCCTGTGGGTTATATCAACTATGAGCTTGAACGATACTATACCCCAAACGAAGAACAGCGCTATGAAGAAGACACTACACGGGTTATATACTATACAGATAAAGAAGGGAAAAGCGCCCAGATGATAACCAGAAGCTGGATTAAAACTGATGGTGACCTAAATCTCCTCCAATTCCAGTTCTACTCCTCTCCTATGTATGAAGATGATAAAGAAAGGTTCAATCGAGGGATTATCGAAAAAGATAAATTGAAAATCAGTTCTAATGGTAATCTCATCGAAATCGAAGCCAAAGAACCTATCCCATCAATATTAAACTATCGTTATATCATTGCAAACATGGAAAGGAAAGAAAAAGGAGAACACCAGGATTATGAATTCTTCAGTCTAAGGTATCTTACAACCATTAAAGAAAGTATTGTATATGCTGGAGAGAAAAGCGTTGAGTATAAGGATGAATGGTTTCTTACGGATAAGTTCCTGATTATGCCCTTCAACAGGACTGAAAGCATGGACTCTTATTACTTCACCAAAGCAGGAACATTGCTAATGGCCACGCTATTTCAAGGTGATATGTATTACCAGTTGAGTGATTTGTCTGAGATAAAGGATTTATTCAGATTTTAATTATATGGGATGCCCCTACCCTATTTCAGTTGAGGCATCATAAGGCAAGTCATATCAGTTTCCGATTATAACATTATCAATCCAGGCACAATCTGCATGAATAGCTGATGCAGGTGGGAAACTTGATTCTTTATAATACTCCCATTTTAAGGTGTAAGTATCATCAGCACTAAACGTATAAGTAAACATAGTCCAATCTATATCACCATATTTCTTACTCATCTCCCACATCCCATTCACAAAGAATCTAAGATAGCTTTCAGGAGAATCTTCACAGGAAACCTTATACCAGAAGCTTATTGTATCACCAGCGGAAACCGTTACAACAATCTCAAGTGTGCTTCTCTCACCATTTCCTATAGGTTCGGTATCTGCTGCAGTATCATCGGTTTCAACCACACCAAATTGAACCATATTAGTCCCTGATTGAGCAACTAAGTCAAATGTCCCACTAGGGTCCCAATCTACATTATAAGTCTGATTAGTAACAACATGTGGGTTATAGTCTCCACTTATTACCCAGGATTGAGCAGTAAAGTCTCCGGTTTCAAAATCATCTGCTAATAATACATTTAGAGAATCTACATTAATGGTAAAATCATATGGTCTTTCATCTATTCCATCACCAATACCGGATGAGATACCCGTTTCATCATTTGGTATCTCTATTGTCGCTGTTCTATTACCGTAAGAAGAACCATCTCCTGTGAACCTTACAGTAAATGTAGTTGATTCACCAGGATTAATCGATGATGTTGGGTCTGTTTCTACATTAAACATAGATGCATCAGTTCCTGATATTGAAATTGGAGAAGTTATATTTAATATCGTGTCAACCCCTGTATTCTCAATTGTAAAGTCATAATCTGTTATGACTCCATTAGAACCATCAACAGAACCACCATCAAAGGAACTGCTGTCGGGTATTGTTACCGAGTTACTATCTTGAACATCGATTTCTGAATATGGCATTTCTGCCTGAACTTCAACAGAGAAGATGTATGGATCGTTTTCTGTATCATTCGTATCAATCTGGAATGTAGCATTCCTTATTCCTTCAGAAGCATTCCCGGTGTAAGTTACCTGGAATGTTTCAGATCCACCTATTGGTATAGAACTACCAGGTTGCTGAGTAATACTGAAAACTCCCTGTGTGTTTTGTGTAATGTCTACCAGAGGTGATCCTTCCAATTCAAGCGAGGCTGTACCTGTATTCTGTATAGTAAAAGTATAATCTGTTGTTACTCCATTAGTTGCATCCACTGAACTAGACGGATAATAAGTAGAACCATTAGATAAGTCATCATTATCCGGGTCTTTCAATAACATGTCCGGATTTGATACGTCCAGAATCTGGATACCATAATCACCCCAGGAATCCCCGTTCCATTGATAACTCAAAGGTTCCACAAATAGATTTACAAGTGTTTGTCCTGTTGGTATAATAACCGTTTGCTCCACTCCATAACCATAATCCATTGTCTCAAAAAAAGGTGTTAATCCGTCCTCTTCATATGCTGAGACCTTAACATCACCTGTATAGTTACCTGAACCACCAGCAAAACTGTCATCATCCCAATATATCCTATATTCATGGCCTTCTAAACCTGTAAAGAACCATCTATCCGTCGAATCAGTATCATAGGTTATCGTGCTATCGATGAATACACCTTCATCCACGGTTAACTCTTGTGGTATGGGGAAGTTGGCTGTTAGAGTTATGCTTTCATCCATCACAACAGAATAGACACCACCACCTAAATCAGTCAGATTACCATGATCTATACCAGACCATCCGGACCACACTCCACCATTAGTTCCTTCATAGACCTCAATGTTAACAGTTTCATTATTATAATATGACGGCTGTTCAGGATCAATGACTATCGTTGCTGTATCATCCTCAGCTACTGCTATCCTGATTACATAACCCAGATAAGCAGAAGTCATATCCGAAAAGTCTGATTCACCTCCAGCATTCACCGCTTTAACATGGAAAGTGAACTGAGTTCCTAAATAGCTCCAATCTGGATTACCATCTCCATCTTGTGGTTGGAATATTATCTCTGTATCTGTAATCCCTGTCTCTTCTTCATAATCATTATATGGGTCTGGTATTGTATCACCTTCAGCCCATTGTATTGTATATGATTCAGCCGTAGGGACTTCATCCCATGTAACCTTAATTGTTAGATTGTATCCAGGACTAGCAGTTACATTTTGAGGAGTTGTTGGAGGATCGGGTAATGATGGTGTTAAGGATATTGTTTCACCACTTGATTCATTAAAAGATGTATCAACTGCTTTGACAGTAAATGTATATTCAGTATCATTGGATAAACCATTTAATGTTACTTCTTCCAATCCAGCTGCAACTTGATATGGTGTTTCTTCGTTGCCTGGTGTCCAATATACATGGATATGGCTTAAATCTGTATCTGATGGGTCAAACCATTCTAAATTAACCATTTCATTACCAGCTATTCCTGTTAAGTCTTGTACAGGAGCTGGAGGTACGACATCGTCTGAGAATATAGCAATCAGATTAATATCATTATTCATTGTTACAGTGATATCTTTATCAATGCTCTGAATATCTCCATCCCATCTGACAAATGTGTAATTAGTATCAGTTGGATTAGGGGTTAATGTAACCTCTTCACCAGAGTGGTATGAATTATCTTCGATAGGTTCAGGGTCTAGAGTGATTGAACCATAAGTATCATCTGGTTGTATAGTTATTGATAGCTGATAGAGGTCATCGTTCCCTCCATCGCCACCATCACCATCGTCTTGAGTAGGTTTACAATAAAATATAAAAATCGATAAAACCAATAATAATACTAAAAAAAAGGCTAATCTTTTATTCATAATGATAATAAGCTCCTTTGATATTAATTAAATTTTATGATATTCTATAATATAAAATATTCAAATTATCAAAATATCTTATAATTAATTGAGTAACCATAATAAAATAAATTGATGTTATGTATTATACCAAATTTTGCATAATAAACCAATAATCAATATTTTAATTACTAATAAAGCAGAAAACTATAAATAAAATCAAGGAGATTAATATGTATAAAATAACCTATGGAATTATACTAACTTTCTTCGTCCTTATCTTAGCTTGTAATCCAACGAATAATGATTCTGGGGATAGCGGCGATTCAGGCGATGGTGGGGATTCATCAGATATATGGATTGAAACTATACTGTCATCACCAGGTAGCCAGGGTGACCAATTCGGATGGTCTGTATCAATTTCAGAAAATGGGAAAGCTATTGCAGTAGGAGCGTTGGATGATTCAGAATATGGGGAATACTCTGGTGGTGTTTATGTTTATAAAAGATCTATTGATCAATGGAATTATGAGAAAATAACCGCATTCGACGCTGATGAATGGTCTAAGTTCGGTAGTCATGTATCATTATCGGATGATGGTAATACTGTAGCTATCGGAGCCATGTGGGACACCGCCTATGGTGGGACAGGAGCTGCTTATGTTTATAGATATTTCGGTATCAATTGGAGTGGAGTTAAAATCAAAGCATCAGACGGCGATGGAACAGACTGGTTTGGTAAACACTTAGATATATCAGGAGATTCTCAGACATTGCTAGTTGGAGCTTGGGGAGATGATGACCCTGATGGTGAAGATGTCACACCTGATTCAGGCTCTGCTTATGTTTTTGATAAAAACAGCACTAGCTGGAATGAAACAAAGATCCTCCCTTCAAATGGAGAAAAGAATGCATTCTTCGGAACTAATGTTGATGTATCAAATGATGGTTCTGTATTCGTTGTAGGCTCATACGGCCATAGCAACGGAGTAGAAGGTGCATGGGATGGATTAGCTTATGTTTACCGATGGAATGAAACAAACCAGGAATATGATGAGTATATACTAGAAGGTTCAGACATAGCTTATCATGATGCTTGGTACGGATATAGCACTGCTATTACAGGAGATGGTAATACTGTTGTTGTAGGAGCACCGAATGAGATAGGGAATTCCGGTTCAGGATCAGTTTATGTTTATGAGTGGAATGGTAGTTCTTGGACTGAAACAAAATTGATACCTTCTGAGGGAGGTCCTAATATGTTTTTTGGCTCTAGTGTATCCATCTCAGATGATGCTTCAATTATCATTGTTGGTGAACCCGATACCTATGCTTATGCCGGAACAGAAACTCCAGGATATGTACACATATTTATATATGACGGGTCAACATGGATTGAAGAAGATAAGATTACTTCAAGCGGAGCTTTACCAGGAAGTCAATTTGGTGACCAGGTGGAAATCTCAGGAGATGGAAATGCTTTTGTTGTAGGTCATAAAATGATGAATAGAATCTGCATTTATAATAAAGACAATTAGAGGGACTGGAATGTTAAAAGCATTAATATTTGATATGGATGGGGTAATTATAGACAGCGAACCACTATATCAAAAAGCCAACAAGAATACATTTGATAAACTTGGTATATCCATATCAGAAGAAGAATACAATGGTTTTGTGGGTACGAATGGTTTTTATATGTGGAGTACTTTAAAAGATAAGTATAAGTTAAACCATAGTGTAGAAGAGCTTATCCAGATGGAAAACGATGGTTTTATCGAATACCTCAATCAGATTGAAAATCACCAATCTATAGATGGAATCAATGAATTAATATTAGATTTAGATAAGAACAAGATTATCATGGCTATTGCTTCTTCATCAATTAAAAGGAGTATTAATGCTGTAATAGATAGATTGAGACTTAGAAAATACTTTAAAGAAATAGTAAGTGGTGAGGATATAAAGAATGGAAAACCCGCTCCTGATATTTTTTTGAAAGCATCTACTCTAATTAATACCCCACCAGAAGAATGCCTTGTTATCGAAGACTCACGAAACGGTGTATTGGCAACAAAATCAGCTGGTATGAAATGTATAGGATATCAAAATCTTAACTCAGGAAGACAGGATTTAAACCAGGCAGATTATATAACCAGTAACCTCAGCGAGTTAACATATGAAAGGCTTTTAACTATTTTTGGTTAATTAATGTGATTTTATAGCAGGTTGCCCATTCCCCCAAGACTTTAACTTTGTAGAGTTTTTCCCATCTTAGGTTCAATCCTTTAATGCTATGCATAAGGGTTTTATCATCTGATGTTAATAGGACTATTCTACCAGAAGGTTTTAACTTCGTTATCCATTCAGATAAAAGTTTAGGATAAAGATTCATATTATCAAATTTAGAGGAGTACTTTTTACCAAATGGAAGGTTACATACTATCCCATCCACCTTACCCTTTTGGAATGGTAATTCTGTTGCCTCCCATTTATAAATCTCAATATCCAGATTTGATAATCTTTCTTTTGCTATATGAACAGCCTGTTTGTCTATATCTCCACCGATTAACTTTGTATTGGGATTCTGTAGACGGACTTCTTTTAATATTGTCCCGGTTCCACACATAGGATCGATGATAAATTCTCCATCGATGGGGTTTAATTCATATGCTAATGCTGCTGCTATACTTGGTCTTAATGCTCCTTCTCTTTGGGGTGGTTTTGAACCTCGATAGCGGAATGATTTATCAGACAATCGTAAAGCTATTGTTAGATTTTTATCTATATAGAAGCCCCATAATTCCAGATTTGCAGGTTCTTTCACCTTCCATTTAGGGAATAGATTAATTGTTCTTTCTATAATTGAATATGAGATTTGCTTCCTCTTAATGTATCTGTCTTTATCCTGTTTAACAAAGCTAAATATATTAACTGATTTTATGTTTTTTCCTGGAAAAATCTTATTCTTAAAATTTATCCCTTTAAATATGGTTCCACGGGTTATTGCTAAGCTAATTTTATTTAAGTCTTTTTTATTGTTTAAAACAATATCCTGCTCTATTATAAAGAATAAATCCTCTGCTATTTTAAAACTATTTAGTGGTTTTATTTTATTTTGTGGCATGTTAAAACATATAATATCATAATTTGTTAATCTATCATGTTTT
>CAYUUC010000134.1:0-8994 GCA_964447635.1 uncultured Spirochaetia bacterium | reverse complement strand
TCCAGAAAAGAAGAACACATTAGCAATTTTCATACCGCTCACTACTGATTTTAAAACCAATTTCAAATTTTAATATTATCTTCAGTATTGATTTTTAGATAAACCTAATTTTATTTATTACCATAAAATAAATGAAATTGGAATAACATAAAACAAACCAAAACCACAGGAGAAATACATGAAGCAATTAGAAGCGAAACTAAAGCAAATCGACGGCGGAAAAGTCCTCGATGTGGCAACTGGTGGAGGGAATTTCATCCACTATATAAAGGAGTTCAACTCCTTCGACAACATTACGGCAATTGACACCTCGGAAAAACCTAAGGATATAATCTCAAAACAATTCCCCGACATTAACATCTCTTTTAGGATTATGGATGCAGGAAAGATGGACTTTCCAGATGAGACATTCGATACTGTAGCTATCTCTAATTCACTCCACCATATGAAAGACCCTATCCAAACCATGAAAGAAATACACCGTGTGCTGAAGAAAGATGGCAAACTCATCATCAACGAGATGTACTCTGACCGGGATAAGCAGGATAAGGCTCAAGTCTCTCACATACTCATACACGAATGGTCAGCTAAAATTGATACCATAGCAGGCGTCACCCACAACCCAACCTATAAAAGAGAAGAACTCATCGACTTCATGAAAGGCGTAATCCCGGAGCAATACGAGGTTATAGACTATAAATACCCCGTAGAAGACCCCAAAAACAAAGAAATCATCGATAATATAGTAGGCAGATTCTCCGCATCATTAGAGCGTATCAAAGATAAGCCCCCATACGAAGCATTGAAGAAAGAAGGCGAGGAAATAGAGAAGTATGTTTATGATAACGGCTTTGCATCCGCATCGTCCTTGTTTATCCTCGGCTACAAATAGGACTGGTTTACTCATCCATTAGCTTCATCGGCATAACGATATTGATATAGTTCATTGTGTCCTTTCCCCTTATGGCAACGGGTATAGCCTGGGAACTCATCTGGATGGATAGCTCCTTATCCTCTATCTCTTTTATCGCTTCCAACAGGTAATTGTAGTTGAAACCCAGCGTTCGCGATTCACCATCATACTTAATGGGGACAATGTCCCTCGACTCGCCGTAATCCGGATTATTACCAACGATGGTTAACTCCTCCTCGCCGATGTCAAGTTTAATCTGTACGGTTTTGCTGTCCAGCATACTCGATACACGGGTCAAAGCATCGGAAAGCGTCTCTGTGTCTACCTCAATCAGGGTATCGAAATCCTCCGGTATAACCTTATCGTAGCTGGGGAATTGTCCCTCAATTATGTTGGAAGCAAGCTCTACATCAGCTATCTTGAACATGATGCGGTTCTCCATGATAGAAACGGTACAACCGCCTGTCTCCGCCAGAACCGTGGTCAGCTCCTTTAAGACCTTCAACGGAACGATGATTTCAAAGGGGGGATGGTCTGCAAAGCCTTCTATAGGACTATCTATCTTAGCAAGACGCTTACCATCCGTCGCTACGAGAATCAGCTTGTCATCATCTTCCTTTTTCTCAAAGAAGATACCCCGCAGGTTCGGTCGCTGTTCCTCTTTTGATGAAGCATACAAGGTCTTGTTTATCATCGTCTTGAGTAGGGTTCGGTCTATCTGGAAGCTGTTTTCCTCTACGAAACTCTTAACCTCTGGATAGTCCTCTGGCGGAAGACCTTGTATCCGGTGTTTCGTCTTGATAGCTGGGTCGGTACTGGTGATAGTGAGCCAGTTACGCAAATCAAGGTCAAAGAACAGGTCTGTATCTGGGAAAGTCTTCAACAGGTCTATCATCTTCTTTGCATGAACGGTTATGCTACCCGGTATCTCCACACTACCGCTGAACTTTGCTATTACGCTAAGCTCAAGGTCAGTAGATGATATGGATATCGCATCATCCCTAGCTTCTATCAGGAAGTTGGATAGAATCTGCATAGCCTGCCTGGACGATACAGCACCCTCAGCATAGCTGGCGTTTTTTAAAAAGTCATTCTTATTGCATGTGAACTTCATATCTATACCCTTTTGTCAAACAGTGATTAAAAATAATAAAACAAAGATAGAATTAAAACATTAACCAAGCCTCATAGGTCCGATTACTGCTATGGAGCTGGTATCATTCTCTTCCCTAACTATGATGGGTTGTATATTAGAGCCTATCTCGATGAGAACATTTTCACTCCTAATCTCACGAAGGGTTTGGAGCATGTATTCATAGTTAAGACCCATGTCTAAGTCATCACCGTCATAATCGATATCGAGGGTCTCCTTAGCCTCACCCATATTGGGATTCTCACCGTAAATGCTGAGTTTGTCGCTCCTTAACTCAAATTTGATGCGACGCTCTTTCGCTTCTAATATGGATGAAACCCTCTTTATTGAGTCCAGAAGACGGTCGTTTTTCGTTATCAGATGGAACTTAAGGTTATTCGGGATAACGCTGTTGTAATTCAGAAAGTCGGTTTCGATGAAATTGGTCGATATCTCCATCTTATCCATCTTAAAGAAACCCCGCTTCTCCTTTATGGCAACCTCACAATCCCCCTCGTTACCCAAGACCTTAAGTAGCTCATGCAAAGGTTTTTGGGGGACCATAGCCCCGAAAGGGGTATAGTCTTTAAGCTCATCAAAGTCCTTCTTAGTCAGAGATAGTCTGTGTCCATCCGTTGCAACCAGTCGTAGCTCTGTGCTACCCTCGTTTTTCTCGAAGAATATACCCTGGAGGAAGTATCGGGACTCCTCTCTGGATACTGCATAGATGGTCTTCCTTATCATGTCCCGTAGCTGATGTTGCGGTATGGTAAAGCTCTTGTTGTCGCTTATCTGTGCGACATTGGGGTATTCATCTGGAGATATGCCTTGCAGTCTGAAATTAGCGTTTATCCCGCTCTCCAAGGAGTTTACGGTGATGATATACCTTTCATCCGCTTCAATCTGTATGTCACAGTTGGGGAAGGTCTTAAGTATATCCAGCATTTTCCTTCCGTGGAGGGTTACGGTGCCTTCACTTTCGATATCGGCTTCACATTCACCGATGATACCCATCTCCTGGTCTGTTCCTATGATGACCAGCTTGCCGTCTTTCGCATTGATTAAGACATTGGACAGTATCTGCAACCCGGATTTGCCGGTGGTTGCGTTTTCCGTCATCGATATTGTTCTCTGAAACTCATCTTTGGAGCATTTAAACTTCATTACTACCTATTCCTCCCATTTATCAAAATATAATACAATGACTTATTCCCATTTTATTCAGCTTAATATCTCTTTTTTAAGATTCTCGTACTCGGTAGGTTTGATAGAGCCTTTCTCCAGCTCCTTCTTTATCTTATCCACCGCAAAAAGCACCGTGGAATGGTTCCTCCCGCCGAACTCATTGCCAATTTCTACGGTGGAAAGCTGGGTCAGCTCCCTGGAAAGGGACATCGCTATCTGGCGGGGCTTCGCTATCGCATTTGTACGCTTCTTACTCTTCATGTCGGAGTATTTAATACGGTAATAGTTCGCCACTATCTTCTGTATCTGTTCTACGGTGACCCGTTTAGCCTTATCCGGTATGGTGGAGCCGGTCTCTACGATGCTTTCCAGGTATGTCCTTATGGACTCTGCGGTGATGTTCTTCATACCCATGTCGCAATATAAGAACCTTATCCTGTTGACAGTAGCCTCCAGGTCTCTGATGCTGTCTTTCACCGTCTCCGCTATGTAGTCTATTATCTCTTCGTCCAGTTTGATGTTGTATTCGCTGAGCTTATGCTTTAGAATCTTCTTCCTCATCTCAAAGTCAGGCTTCTTAATCTCGATGACCAATCCGGACTTGAAACGGCTTATCAGGCGGTCTGTGATGTTGATTAGCTTCGAGGGCGACCTGTCACAGGTGAAGATCATCTGTTTTCCTTCGTTCTTCAGTGTGTTGTATATGTTAAAGATTTCGCTTTGAGTCTTATCTGTGTTTTCCAGGAACTGGACATCATCGATGACCAAAGCATCCGCCCCTCGATACTTTAGCCGGAACTGATGCATGTTACCGCTTTTGATGCTGGTTACATACTCGTTGAGGAGCTGTTCTGTGGTCACATAGACTATCTTCTTGGTTACATCATCTTCATGTATCGCATGCAGTATAGCCTGAGCGAGATGCGTCTTGCCCAGTCCTACCCCGCCATAGATGAAGTATGGGTTATAGTCGAAGCCTGTGGAGTGGGCAACTTTCTTGGCTGCGATATAGGCAAGGTTGTTGTTATCACCCACAATGTACCGCTGGAAGGTAAATTTGGGATTTAGGAAGGGTAGAGGCTTTGGCTTGGTTTTGACTTTCTTGGTTAGTTCCTCGGTAAAGCTGTCTTCCTCGAATGGTATTTCATCTAAATCGTCCTGGTGACCCTTCTCCACGGAGATATTGATAATAAGGCTATCATCACTCACCTTGTTAAGGTATTCATTGAGTGCTTTGAGGTATCTCTCGCAGACCCTTTCCTTGATAAAGATGTTAGGAGCTTTTACATTAATCGATGACCCGTTCTCAGAGATATATTTTAGCGGTTTAATCCATAAGGCATACTCCGAGGAGCGGTCTTTCTCAAAGGTTTGTTTAGCCAATTCCCAATACTCTTTTAGCATCTTACTCTTCCTTCCATTATCCTAACATTCCAAAGCATTTTTAAACTAACTTATAAAGTTTCGAAAAATGCTGGGGAAATTTTAGTTTTTTTCAATAAACATAAACATAAAGGAACAACACTTAGCTTACCTATCACGCTTCAAACCGGTTTATCGGAATTCCATATATTCGATGTCAATTATGGGTTGTTCTTAATTCAAATGATGTTTGAAATCGTCAATTACTTTGAACTGAATCCTTAAGGTTTCGATTCAAATAACCAAAATTCCATAACCGCCTTTATAAATTTCGATATGAGTTTTGAATGGCTTAAATATTCTCTATGGAATTCTAAAAAGAATTTGTGAATTTGTATATAGAGAATTCGGCTTCTTCGATTCCTTAACAAAACCAGGATAGAATTCGTAAAGATGACCCCCTTATCTTTTAATAATGAAATATAAGTAAAGCTACATTATTTTCTAAGAAATTTCATAAAAAGTTATTATATTTATATTTGGTTAGGATTGACAAACCAATTTTTTTAAGAGGGTACTAAGAATCAATGGATTATCAGGAAAGCAGTATTCACATTAATGATATAGAAAGCATCAACGAAAGACATTTCACCCTTATGTATAAAGACCCGGAAAAACCATTAAAACATATCGCAAGGATATTCAAGGATGGGCTGGCAAATAATGAAAAGTGCATATATATCGCCAATGACAATCCCATCCAGCATATATTAGACATATTCCATCAAAACGGCATCGATACAGATAAGGAACTGGAAAGCGAAAGACTCATCGTCTTCAACGGAAAAGAAGTACTACTCGATAAGGATAACATGTTCAATCAGGATAAAGCATTGAACATACTCGATGTCGAACTACAAACCAACGAACAGCAGGGCTTTAATGGACTACGCTCTGCCGGTGAGATGAGTTGGATACTTAACAATGAAGACAACCTCAGCCAGCTCTTTGATTATGAAGTCAACATCAATGCTGTTGCCGAAGGTCATAAAGCTATACTCATCTGCATGTACAACATCATCAAGTTCCCGCTGAAAATACTCCTCCATGCTATCTATACACATCCAGTCATCATATACGGGGATAAGATTAAATACAACGATAAGAACATCACCCACCAGCACATCCATCACATGGAAAACCTATAAACCCAAACGGTCTACTCGATGGGTTTTCCTCCGAAGCGGTGACTGCCGTATTTGAAGTATGAGGAGCAGTTCCCTTCATCCGAGACCATACACGCTCCCTTAGGCTCTGATGGGTTACATATCTTGCCGAACAATGGGCAGTCTTTGGGGTGTTTCTTACCCACCAGCACCTCGCCACAGATGCACGCCTTGAACTCGTGCGGTTCGCAGGGCTTTATATCGAAACGCTTCTGTGCATCATACATCTTATACTTATCGCGGATGGTCAACCCGCTTCCTTCAATCACGCCGATACCCCGCCAATTAGCATCTGATACCTCGAACACTTCGTTCATAATCTCCTGCATCCTCTTGTTTCCTTCATCCTGAACCACTCTGTAGTATTGATTCTCTACAGTGGGCTTACCCTGCTTTATCTGTTCACACAGCATGAGTATCCCCTCCATGATGTCTACCGGTTCGAAACCCGTTATGACGCATGGCTTAGCATATTTTTCGGGTATGAACCTGTAGGCGTCCTTACCGATGACCACGCTGACATGTGCAGGACAGATGAAGCCGTCTATACGCACATCATCCATGTCCAGAAGGGTTCGCATCGCATTAGGCATTGTCTTGTGAGAGGTGATGACGGAGAAGTTCTCCAAACCCAGCTGATAAGCCTCCATGATGCTTGCACCGATGGTGGGTGATGTGGTCTCGAAGCCTACCCCGAGGAAGACCACATGCTTATCCGGGTTGTCCTGTGCCAGCTTCAGCGCATCCATTGACGAATAGACCACCCGGATATCTGCCCCCTTCGCTTTCTCCTTCTGAAGGGAGCTTTCGCTACCAGGCACCCTGATAAGGTCACCAAAGGAGGCGAGTATCAGGTTGTCCTCCTGGGTGAGGGCGATGGCTTTATCGATGTATGTTATCTCGGATACACACACCGGACAGCCCGGACCTGATGTCAGATTGATGAATGATGGCAACAGCGACTTAATCCCGTATCGGTAAATCGACATGGTGTGTGTACCGCATACCTCCATGAAGTTCACATCTCTGGGTAAGTTCAGCTTGTTGATTCTATCTGAAAGCGTCTTGACCAGCTTTGAATCTCTAAATTCGCTTAAGTATTTCATTTCTTCTCTCCATTATGGTTGATATAAGGTGAGAGACTCTCTTAATTAGAAGATAATCAACCACGCTTCATAAACAAAGCATGGTTGGTAATGAATTGCTTAGATAAATGCTATGATATGGATGAGTATCGATTTATTCGCTCTCCAGCGGGGCGTTCTTATACTTCCATGTATCGTTATACTTACCACCTGTATTGTTACCGCCGAATAGTATCACACTATCCATACTCTCATCATATGCCATAGAGTGGTTCCATCTCTCGTCCGGTATAGAGCTATCCGGGTTTATCTCTTGCCAGGAATTATCGGTGAGATTGAACTTCCATGTATCATCGAAGTAGGAGTCGCTGTCATGACCACCGAAGAGGATTATACCGTTTTCACCGGGCAAGTATTCGATTTGGTGTCCCCACATCTCGGGTGGCTGGCTACCTGATATGCTAATCTCTGTCCAGGCATCACCGGTGATGTCATATTCCCACATATCATTGTAATACACGCCTAAGTCCTGCCCCTTACCTCCGAACAGGATAAGTTTGCTATTTCCTGCATAAACCATACCGCCGGACATCCTTGCCGGTGGTTTAGGTGTGGTTGTAATCTCGCTCCAGCTGTTACCAGCGACATCGTAGACCCATAGGTCATCGAATTTATTCCCGTCATATCCGCCAAAGAGGTAAATCATGTTCGAGTCGTGGTCATAAGTCATACAGAAGCTCTTTCTGGGGTCTGGATGTGATGCTGGGTTTAGGTTGGTCCATTCATTAGATGCGATATCATATTCCCATGTGTCATTCTGTTCATCAAGGCTTATAGAACCACCGAACATGATTATTTTGTCGTTGCCGATGTAAACCATGCCCTGAGCGAATCTTCCGTCCGGCTGTGATGTTGCCCCGGGGTCGTCCTGTGCCATTAGCATGTCCCATTCATTTGTGGAGATAGTATACTCCCAGACATCGTTATGGTAAACAGCACCTTCTCCCGAACCGCCGAAGAGGATGATTCGGTCATCACCGGCGCTGACCATAGATGCACTATGTCTCCATTTTGGACAGAAGCTCTCATCATACCCTTGAGGCTGGTTCTGTATCATCTCCAACCATACATTGCGGGGAGTTGAACCCCTCAGAATGAATGAGAAGGTGTCCTTGGTCTTATTGATGGATATGTTTATGCTGGCAGTATCGACGATGTCTTGATTAGGCGTAAATGAGACTTTGAATTGGTTCATGTCATCCGGTTCTACGGTATCTTCGATGGATGTAGTATCGATGGAGAAATAGCCCTCATCGTTGCCGGAAAGGCTTACCTCGGTGATACTAAGTGGTTCATCGCTGATATTGGTTATGGTTATGTATTCACTAATGGTTTGGTCAATGGTTGTATATGGTAGTGAATAGGTATCCTCTTTCCCGATTTGTTCCACACCGGCACTTACTTGTATGAATGTGTTTATATCTTCATTGCCGATAGGGTTACACGCCATGATAGAGATGATTAAGATAATGCTTATAAGTATGCTTCTTTTCAAAGTAAATCCTCCATAATTAATGTATATAAACTAAAAGTTTTATATAGTTATTAATTCTTATAGATTAAAAGTATAATTAAAAATCAGCATAAAGTAAAAAATTGGATTTAAAGGAATGAATAGATTAGTTTATCGTTTGTTCGTAGGCGTTCCCGGAGGGATTCGAACCCCCGACCTTTTGGACCGCAACCAAATGCTCTATCCACCTGAGCTACGAGAACGCAATATGTAGAAAAGCAATCAATGCTGGTTTCGGGGGAAGACCAGCATTTTTTGCTTATTCTACATTAGAAAGGAGTATCATCATGAAAAAATCAACATTAATCTTAATCCATTCGGAGAGAGAGGGATTCGAACCCTCGGACGGGAATAACCCCGTCAACTGCTTAGCAGGCAGCCCTGTTCGACCACTCCAGCACCTCTCCGTTAGCTAAGCCTCGTTAAAAAACCCATGATTAAGATTACACATCATCGGAGGAGGAGGGATTCGAACCCCCGGACGTGTTGCCACGTCAATGGTTTTCAAGACCACCTCC
>CAYUUC010000133.1:0-9012 GCA_964447635.1 uncultured Spirochaetia bacterium | reverse complement strand
CTCTTAATAAAAGATCAGACTTATATCAACAAAAATTTCACAGTAGGAAATTTTTATAAACTCAAATGATTTTTATTCTGAAATAAGGATTGAATATATTTAATCATCACTTAATCCAGTTTGCCATATCCTCGATGATCTTTTTTGCTACATGACCGGGATTGTTGTAATATTCATACGGATTGGGTTTACCCTCACCTTTCAAGAGCAGGTGGTTTAGTTGCGGATAACTAATGAAATTCACATCATCTTTATCAGACAAAGCTTCTTTCCAACGATTGAAGTCCACCATCCTTACCTGATAATCACGCTCCCCCTGAATGAAAAGCATAGGTATATCCAATGATTGAGCCGTCTCAACCGGGTCATAACTGAGCAAGTCCTCCCAATATGCTTTTGACCCGCCAAGTACAATCTCATCCTCCCCTATATCCCCGCTATTTATCTTATCCACAGATTGTTTGATGCTATCCAGCTGTTCCTTCTCTTCTGGAGTTACTTCCCCATCCAAGTTTATAATGTATTCAGTCTGACGTAGCGTTTCATCGGCAAGATTGGAATTAGTCCCCGCCAATGAGATTATACCATCCACATCCGTGCTGGTCTTAGCAATTCGGGGAGCTAGCATTCCGCCAAGGCTGTGTCCGCCGATGAATATACGGTTGGAGTCAATTCTCTCATGACTAACCAGCATACGGGTATAGCTTACCGCATCATCCACTACCTCCTCGTAAGTGGTTAAGCTATACATGTTTTTCGCTACCAAATCCTTACAAGCGTAAGTCCTCTTATCGTATCTAAGGGTAGCCACTCCCATAGAGGCAAGCCCCTGAGCTATATCCTTGAAGGGTTTGTTTAATCCGATTGTCTCATCCATATCATGTGGACCGGAACCATGAACGAGTATAACCACGGGGAAACTGTCCCCGCCTTTCGGGATGCTTAACACACCATTCATTACGCATCCATCTAACTCAAGGTTGAGCTCCTCTTCGGTGAATGCTTCACTATCGACATAATCGGGCGGTGAGTATGTTGCATCGCTTTCATCTGGTTTCTCAGCAGGTTTGAACCATAGACCAGCAACTTCACCTTGGGTTCTGTATATAATCCTTAGGATGAAGTAGGCTATAGAGTCCAGGTCTTCCGGGTTTTTCAGGTATGATAGTGTTACATATACAGCTATGAACTTTTCACCCTGGCTAGTGATTTCTTCAACCTTTATGTTTACGATGTCTGTTGGTTCGCCGTAGGTTTTTTTTATGGTTTGTTCCCATAATGTCTTGAGGTCATTCAAAGACATAGCGGATGCCATTCTTTGGTCAAATGTGGAATGAACATCATCATATTTTCCTTCCATGAGCAGGTTGGTAAACTCCTTAGCTAATTGTTCAAAATCCTTATCCACTTTAGGTTCATCCTCCTTACCATTACATAAAATTAAGATAGAAACTATCATAAGAATGAATGCTAAATAAACAAATTTACGCATGATTAACCTCCTCTTTTTCGTATATGAGAAAGATAAGAAATTGGCAAGAGAAATAAAAGCAGTTTTAAATGAAAGAAGGCAAAATCCCGATTTATTCATACCAGGACTTTGCCTTAAGTTATTTAAGATTCATTTTTATATAGAATGGTCTATTCGGTTTCTATCTTATCAAATATGATTAAATCGAAATCCGGGTTTGTGACGCCTTCTGCAAGCAATAATGCGTCTTCAAAAACCATGTATGAGAATACTATATCACTAGCGTCGTTTGGTTCAAGGGTAATAGTCATATTCCCCTCGTCTATAGTATAAGTTCCACTGGAGGTCTCAGGGGGATCGTCTGCCGGTTCTGTTACCCGGACAAAAGTGCCGTCAGAGTTTAAGGTGATGTTGTCTTTTGCCATCTCTTCAGTGGTGCTTCCGCTATCAGTCTCTACAACCTTGATATAAGCATTCCAATCACCGGTTAAATCAGAGGTGTTGCCACCTTTATATACTATTCCTCCCAGAAGATAAAGTGGTTCCGGCGGGAGGAGTGCCATCTGTGTATCCACATCCGCAGCGAAATAAGATGCAACCGAATTTGGCTCCTCTACCATTTCCAGCTGGTCATCATTGTAGTTATACTTATGAGTGATATTGAAAGTCAATGTATCGTACTCATCAACACTATATGAGTATTCATCACCTTTTGAAATGGTTACGCCTTCGTCTAGGTCTTCAAATACGAATGAGCCATCATCGTTAAGGCTTAGTCTGACATTGACATCGCTGGAACGGCTTTCCCATATGCCTGCAAGCTGTGTTTCGATTAAGGGGGCGCAGGATACATAAGCTAGAAATCCTGCCAAGACTACTAATATTAAAATTAAACTCTTTTTCATGAAAATCCTTCCTTGTTTTATAAATTATTGTGAAAATCATTATCATAAAGCAATGGAGAAAAGCATCATCTCTACTTGCTCTATAGAAAATTATTTCTATCACTATTATTAAAAGTAACACATATGAAAACTCTATCAAAGTATATCCTATTATAAATTACTAATATTCATTATAAAAGAAATAATTGAAATTTAACTTACTATGAGGGAAGCAGTATCTATGTATTACTTACCGATTATTACATCGGTGGATTTGATGATTGCACTCGCTTCTTCACCTACCTTTATATCCAACTCCAGCAGGCTTTCCTTGGTTATTATCGAGGTGATGGTATTTCCGCCGCCTATGTCTAGTTTAACCTTAGCCGTGGTTAGCCCTTCCTCTACTTCGATTACCCTTCCTGTAAGCACATTCCTAGCACTTATCTTCATGGTTCATCCTCCAGTAATGTCTAATTGATATTAATGATAAAGGTAATCAATATGCGAATAGATACGAAGCGGGTATTACTATGTTTGAAAAAATTCCTGCTTTAAAAAGATTGGTTTTGTTATATAATTCGGCACAGTGAAACCACCACCAAAGACCGTGCAAGTCGAAATGTTGTGTTTACTATCCAGTATGGTGCGGTCATCGTTTCGACTAGGCTAAAGTCTGATTAATCATCACAAGATAACCATTACCGGTCTTTATCTAATACAGGGCTATCATGGTTAGGATTAGTTCAATCGGTGAACCACCTCATAACAATTGCCGAAAGGGTCTTCGAAGTAAAAGGCATAATAGGAATCGCTTACCGGGAAGTGTTTAGGTCCGTCGGTTATCTTCCCGCCTATTATCTTCACCACGGACGCTATCCGGTCGACTTCGCTGGGGCTGGAAGCCCAGAATCCAACGGTGTTTCCATTAGGCTGGTGTTCAGAGTCTTCAGTAAAGGCAAAATAGGCACCGCTGGGTAATTCACCTTCGGAAGCGAATACCTTCCACTTTTCTGTGTGGTAGGTCTTGGTGAAACCCAGCTCCGGCAAAAGCTTGGAATAAAAATCGATAGCCTTCTTCAGGTCATTCACCTTCATGTCTATATGTCCAAATGGGTTAAAGACTGACATCTATCTATACCCTTAACCCTATCCTATGTCCTCTTTTGGCTTATCCGAGATGTTACCCTCTTTCCAATCTACATCGACACCCTGTTCTATAAGGTAATCGACTACCGCCCGGTTATCCGAATCCGGTCTTATCTCCATCGAGTTATAGGTAATGTCTATCAGCGAGTCTTTATCATGGAAAGCCCCTGCATCATACATCATTCTAAGGGGTGCGATATCCTTTATCCGGTTATTGTTCAGCTTCAGCACTTTCATGGTGGCGAGAGTGACCAGCTCATCGATAGCCGTTAGCTTGTTACCCCTTAGGTCAAGGACTTCCAAACCGATTAACACGGATAAAGGCTCTAATACGCTAATCATGTTATCGTTAAGGCTTAAAAGCTTAAGAGTAACGAGGTCTGATAGAGGTGTCAAATCCTTTATCTCATTGTGACCCAGCACCAAAGACTCAATCCCATTAAGCTCTGATAAGGGAGTAATGTCTTCTATCTTGTTCTGACTAAGGACGAGAACTCTTATGTTATTCAATCCGGATAGAGGAGACAGGTCGGATATCTCATTCTTGTTCAAGTAAAGTGATGTTACCCCAGTCAATCTTGATAGAGGGGTGATGTCCTTTATCCCTTTGTCGCTAAGGTCAAGCTCGGTTATCCCCTCGAAATCCGATGGGTATATCTCGCCTTCGGGTTTATCCAGTATAGTCCTTAATGCTTCCTCCAGATTCTTGTCCTTTATGGATAAGACATCACTGTCGGACGCCTCTCCTCCGGTGCATCCGGAAATAGCTAATAATACAGCAAAAATGATTAGTAATGTAATTGATATTGATTTCTTCATAACCTTAATTCTCCTTTTTTTAATGGTAATCCCTTTTTAATAAATATAATAAATTAACCGAAAAAAGTGTGAACCAATCCAAACCTAACATATTTTTTCTATATTAACTAAGGACTCATGATGATTCTATCTCCCTGTCCTTCCATCTTACCTTCTTCAAAACCTTATTGAAGAATACCGAGCGGAAAAACACAAACATGAAAAAGAGCAATGCTATCGGGTATAAGAGCGATGTCATTAGCCAAAAACCACCTATCCTCCTCGATAAGAAGTATATCTGCACTGCGAACATCAAGTATACCGCAATGCCGATGCTTATCGCCCATATACTACCGCTACCAGTTATGTTCGTGATGAGTAAGTCTATAGCCCCGATGCTACCGAAGACCCACAGGAACACCGGAAACAACATCCTAAACGGTAGCATCTTAGCCCCCAGCATGAAATTCTTCGTCCAGCCTTCGACTACCTGTCTGAGTCCTCCCGGATACATCCTGAACTTGATGATGCCTCCACCGTTAAACAGGTTGACCGGGATGCCGTTCTTCTTTAGAAGCTCCCCCATAACCATATCCTCGACAATCTTATCCTTAACCGCCTCGTGACCATTGACCTTTTCGTAAGTATCCCTATCTATCATCATACATGGACCGAAAGCCCCGAAAGACTTCCTCCCCCTCCCACTCGCTCCGAAAGCATTCACCGACATTACTGCAATAAGATTGAAGAAAAGGGACATCTGCTCGTATGCCTTCTTCATGTAGTGATAGGGTTGAACAGAGACTAACCCGCCATGTGTGATTAAAGCACCCAGCAAAAGCTCCAAACCACTTTCATCTAAAACTACATCAGCATCAAGGAATAGCAAGACATCTCCGCTGGCTTCCCTGTAGCCTGTGTGACACGCCCAGTTCTTACCCGTCCATCCGGAGGGCATCTTTGATGGAGTAATGACTCTGGCATGGTGGGTATGGGCTATCTCGGCGGTCTTATCTTCCGAGAAGTCATCCACCACGATAACCTCGTATGGCTTAACTGTTTGCTTGCTAAGGGATTGTAATAAGTTCGCCAGTGACTTCTCTTCGTTTCTGGCGGGGATGATGATAGAGACTTTACGGTGAAAAGGCTTTTCGGTTAAAGCTTCCTTAGAGATAGACCTGTTCATGCACAGCTTGTAGAAGCCTAAAAACCATCCTATAAGATAAAGTATAAACGATATAGCTCTGTGTATTACGATACCCATAATCTATCTCGATATTAAAAGATTCTTTTTCAATTAAATATAATAAAGTTCAGCCAAACCGCCTACCATGATTATCTTTATATCACAATAATAACTAATGAGGAAATATGTATATTTATCAAGATGAAAACCAATACTTCGCCCAAATTTCCGATGGAATGGAACAACTGGGAGCGGATGAGATAACAGAGTTAGGTGGATACGATGTAACGCCGGCTCACCGCGGGATACAATTCAAGGCAAGCCGGGGAGTTCTGTACCGAATAAACCACTGCTCGAGGCTTCTATCCAGGATAAACGCTCCCCTCACATCCTTCCAATGCCGTGATACGGACACCTTATACCGAAAGGCTAAGCAGATTGACTGGAGCGACTTCCTATCACCGAAAAAGACCTTCGCTATCTTCGCTAATGTCTCCGACAGCCGTATAAACCACTCCAGATACGCATCACTACGGCTGAAAGACGCCATCGTCGACTACTTCACCAAGAAGCATAGCAGGCGACCCTCTGTCGACACCAGAGAGCCTGATATATGGTTTCACCTACACATAAGGAAGGATAGGGCATTGATAAGTGCGGAGACCAGCGGAGGGTCTCTTCACCGGAGAGGTTACCGTAAGACAGCGGTGGATGCACCTATGCAGGAGACTCTCGCATCCGCCATCATAAAGCTATCAGGGTGGGACGGCTCAAGACCCTTATACGACCCGATGTGCGGTTCGGGTACCCTCCTTGCCGAAGCATTGATGAACCATACCGGCGTGCCTGCTTCCTATCTGCGTAAGAGCTTCGGCTTCCAGCAGTTCCCTGACTTCGACTTAACTTTATGGAAAAGGGTTAAGGAGGAAGCAAAGCAGGGCATACACCAAGCGACACCCAGCATCATATCAGGAAGCGACATATCAGGCAAGGCTGTCCGTATCAGCAGGGATAACCTCACCAATCTCCCCTATGGAGATACGGTTGCACTAAGGCAGGCGAACTTCAAGGACCTGGACAGCATTGAGGGATCAATCATCGTATGTAACCCGCCTTACGGGATAAGGCTGAAGCCGGGTCTCAGCATGGAGCAGTTCTATAAGGATTTCGGCGACTTTCTTAAACAGAAGTGTAAAGGCTCGGTTGCCTATATCTATTTTGGGGAAAGGAAGTACATCAAGAACATCGGTCTTAGAACGGCTTTCAAGAAACCGCTTAAGAATGGTGGTATTGATGGTCGATTAGTTAAGTTAGATTTGTATTGATGTATGACAATGTGTATTAATGAAAAAGGGATGCCCATCATAGGAGCAAACCCCCGACCGGAGGGCTTATCCAACGCAACCTGAGTAGAGGTGTGCTGCTCCTTTCGGCCTGACACATTGTCTCTATCCAGTGTTCGTGGAGGCCCTCCGGTCTGACATTTGCTTAACGGTAAACATCCCCTTAACCATGCGGAGAGAGTGGGATTCGAACCCACGGTAGCTTTCACTACACTCGCGTTCCAGGCGAGCACCTTCGACCGCTCGGTCATCTCTCCTTTAAGATAAGTCTCGGCTTACGAGTCCTATTAAGATACTATTAATATATATAAAGGTCAAGAAAAGTATAATAAAATAACGATATGCAATGAAATTTTTATTCGGTAGGGATTTTTCTAATCTGTTTCGTATTCATATCCGGCATCTCCCCACTTCTTGTATGAACCCCAGTTCAGCAGGTATTGGTATCCGTTATCCAGCATGCTGTTTGCTGCCGATTCTGCCCTACCACCGGTTTCGCAGTATACTATGATGTATGCATCTTTTGGTGGTGGGTTATCGTATGATTCGGTGTCGCCGTTCTTTATGTTTATTGCGGTGGGTATATGCCCGTCCTCATACGCTCCGGATGGTCTTACATCGATGATGACATACTGGCTGTATTCATTGTCGACGATGGCTGTTTCGCCGTTATCGATGATTTCTTTCAGGTTTTCCGGTTCCTGGAGTTCTTCTCCTAATCCATTTGGGAATGTGTCGATGGTTACGCATGAGAAGAAAAGCATAGATAAAGTGATTATAAAAGTAATGATTAATATCTTTTTCATGATATCCTCTCCTTTTTTTATTAGTCAGAATTTATAGAATTTGATAAATCTATTTTAACATAGACTCATTTCAAATACCTTAAGATAAAAGGTAATTTAATTAAATTATAACAATTATTTTGGTATTTGACAAGCTTAATTAATAAATCTTAATCAACTTACATCACATCAGCACTTTCCTGAAGTATTCTTCCGGTGGGGAAGCTTTCTTACCGGTTATTTGCTCTATGTGATTCGTGGCTGGCTCAAATTCATGATTATCCACAGCATGGTATTATCTTAAAATTCTTCATAGTAGTATTTAATAGTCAATTCATAGTATCCGAATCCTTGGTCTCCAGATTCAAATTCTTCTATCAGATTATTATTTTCATCATATTGATAAGTGGTTGTGATATTTTCCTTAGATTCTACTTGTGAGTTAAACATTATAACACTTTCATGTGTCTTTTTAATCATGTTTCCATTATCATCATAATAATATTTTTCAGTATAATTTGCCTTTCCTATTATATTATCTAAAGTAATACTATAATCATATATCACTTCTACAAGTAAATCATCTTTATATTTATATTCCACGAAATATATTTCCCCGTCCGAACTTGAATTTTCCTCTTTTATCAGATTACCGTTTTTATCATAAGTATATATTTTTTCATATTCCCATGCCTGGTTTTTTAGTGTTTCTTTCACTAATCTATCTTCATCATATAGAAACTTATGAGTCGACACTAATCCATGGCTTTCCACAGTAATTTCCTTAATGACCCTGTCTTTATCATCATAATGATATTCAGCGGAGTAATACTCATCATCAATTATAGCATCAGTATAGTTAATCTCTTCTAACCATATCCTTCTGCCTTTTTCATCATATTTATAGGTTGTTATACCATATCCTTCGTTCCCTGTCCATTCTTCTTTAATCAACAGTCCTAATTCATTATATGTGTATATAGTTTCAACGGTGTCTTCATACTCAGTGTGTAATTTTTTCGTAATATTTCCATCAGAATTGTAGGAATTAATGGTTTCTACAATAACCTCATCATCGGTAGTTTTTTTGTATTCTGTTATTTGATTATTTTCATTATATGAATATGTCTCAACAGTATTATTGCCATCGCTATGGCTTCTTTCAATTTTAACTATTCTGAAATTACCATTGCCAACTTCATCTACTGTATCGTTGTCGTTATTGGTAATAATTTCATTAGAAGTACAGCTAAAAGGTAAGGATCCAATTAAAATTAAAATTAACAATAAATGTAATTTGTTATTTTTCATAAAACTTTCTTCCTTTGGTTATTTGATAAATTTTCTTTAATAAGATTTAATCTAATTTTTCAATATACTGAAAATTAATTGTGTA
>CAYUUC010000132.1:2406-9068 GCA_964447635.1 uncultured Spirochaetia bacterium | reverse complement strand
CTTTTCCAGAAAAGAAGAACACATTAGCAATTTTCATACCGCTCACTACTGATTTAAAACTTTTCAAGAATAGGATTGTGGTTGTAAATTTATATCAATTTTAGTTAGAACCTGTATCGTCGTATTCATAAGCCCCGATTGAATAGGGATTTGTCCTTGGGTTGCCGTCTTTATCTTCTGTTAATCCTTCTACTGATAGGTCTAATCCACCTTCCGTTACACTTACCGGGGATGATGAACTTAGGTGAAAGTCTCCACTACCAACAAATACAGGGTCTACTGAGACATTACCGCTTACACCGCCGGTTATGTCAGTCATAGCATTTACATCGGCGATATCTGTTAAATCCCTGGGCGATGCATCATAATCGTAATATAAGGCTGTAGGACAATCGAATATGTCGTTATTCTTTAGCTCTGAAGGTTCGGTGTCTCCGGGTAGCTCATAGATACCATACCTGCTGGAACCTGTCCCTGATGTGAATAAGATATTGTTTGTGATGGTGCTTCCTCCAAACTTAAGACTTATACATCTGGCGGTGTTTGCTAATCCTCCGTCTATCGTATTGTTATAGATGGTTGCCATGGAGTCATCCCATATATTGACCCCGTAAGAGTTATTTGCTCCATTTCCACCACCCAGTATGACATTGTTCTGTATGGTTGGATTCGCTCCATCACCGGTATTGAATATGGCATTGGTTGAGTTACCGCTACCACCATTGATTTCATTGGAGTCTATCACAACAATCCCGCTTGAGTTTGCTATTCCGGTGGAGTAGTTACCGTCCCCTCCATTGATTGTGTTATTGGATATAGTTCCGACTGCTTCTTCTATGAATATTCCATTTGTATATTCTCCGCTCCCTCCGATGATTTTAAAACCATCTATAGTTGGTGAATCAGTTATAGTAGGGGGAAAGTAAACAGCACGATTTGGTGATGTGCTGGTACCACCTGTGGTTGCGGGGTCTTGTATTATGGTTTCGTTAACTGATATGTCTCTTGTCCACTCTATTGGGTCATACCCTCCCTTTACTTTAATGCTGTTAAACATCACGATTGATTCATTGTATGTTCCTGCTGATACAACTACATCGGTTAAATCATCCACATCTGATGCTGAAGCGATATCGATGCCCTTCTGAATGGTTGCATAAGGAGCGGATATCGTTCCGTCTCCATCGATGTCGTCACCATCTACACTTACGAATACGGATATATCTTCATCGACACCACCATCGCCAGAGTCCCCAGCGTCTCCGCTATCTCCACCATCCCCGCCATCGGGTGAAGTAGGGCATGCTATAAAGAAAAGCAAAGCTATAATAATAAAAATAAATGATAATTTCTTCATTTGGTTGATCCTTCCTTTTTTTGGTATTATTTCTTTGTTTGAAAGATATCATAAATATTTATGTATATCAAGCATATTTGGTTAATTTTGAATTAAACTTTAGTTAGGGGATCAATATCATGAGAAACAAAACTTTAATTATAATAGTGATATCATCATTATTAGTGATGACTTCGCTTTTTGTCTTATGCTCCAGTAATGCATCAAATCCAATACAATTTGCTGATGAAAGACTCGAATACAGTATCAGGGTGGAATTGGACAAGATGGAAGGTGAGATTAGAAGGCAGGACTTGAAATCCATCGAGAGTTTAACCTTGCTAAAGGATGTAAGTGACTTATCCGGTATAGAGTTATTGGAGAACCTAAGGACTATAAAATCAAACTGTATGTTATTTAGTGAAAACTTAATTAATGATATAAGCCCTCTTGCTTCTCTCGAACATCTTGAGAATATACACATGCCATTTTGCGAAGTAGAAGACCTTAGCCCGATAAGTAATATGGATAATCTAAGCTATATCAATTTTGATTCAAACCTTATTAAGGATGCAAGTCCTATAGCCAGTCTGGACAATATCAGAAATGTTATTCTGGATAATAACTCTATTACGGATTTAAAACCATTTTCGGAATTAGAGAATCTGGAAGGACTTCTTTTAACTAATAATGAAATCCAAAATCTGACACCGATTAAAGATGCAGATAGTATCCAAATCCTTGGTCTTGCAACCAATCGTATAATAGACCTATCCCCGCTGGTAAATCTTACTGGTCTATCCACTCTTATGATTTACGAGAACCAATTCACAGACATTACTCCCTTGCTGGATATCTATGAAAACGGTGGTTTCAGGAAAACCAATTCAATAATCATGCTGGGGGTAATCGACCCTGATTTATATGATGATTATTATCCTGTGATAGAAGCTTTACTTAGAAGAGGAGTTAATGTTATATTCGATTTGGGGAGTAATAGTTAGCTTTTAAACTTCGGTTTCTATTTGAGGTTCATCCCTTTCCACTGGTGTAAAATCGATATCCCTTTTGACCAGGTTTATCCTATGTGGATAATTCACAATATGTTTGGTCTTTTTAACCAGCTTATTCATTCTTACTTCTACATTTGGGTAAGTGATGTTGGTTTCCACATAAGACCTTTTCATTACCTGGAACATTTCTTTGGCTATGTCTTCGAGCTGGTTTTTCATCTGGTTCAATTCTTTGACCTTTTTTTCTCCAGCGGCTTTTACATTGAGCATCCGTGCATATACATGGTTACTATTTTCACTTTTTGGGACGAGTTTTTCAGTTAATGCTTTAGCTTTCTCTATATACTTCTTAGCATTATACATCTCCTTAGCGACTTGGTTCTGCTTTCTGGTTAGTTCATCATCGACTCCCATTTCAACCACCGTGTGGGTAGACGCTGTAGAGCCTAATACCTTACATTCCAGATAGTCCCTGAATATAAGGTTACCACCGGTCACTGTTCCTTTACCGAGGCATGATATGGACTTACCTGATTTGATGTTGCTATGAAGTATATTGTTAGTTACGATGACTTCATCTTTAGCTTTCACTTTGCCATTTTCGATGTATTTAGCTGTGATGGATTTGCCGGAGATGACTTCACCTTCTTCCCTACCATTCAATCCTTGATGGATTACGATGTTTCCACCGGCTTTTATCATTGCTTTATAAACATTCCCTTCAATTTCCACATCATCCTTAGCTTTAATCTCAAACTCGTCAGCGATGCTTCCCTTAACCATGATACTTCCCTCGAAGGTGATATTGCCTGTACGATAGTCTACATCGCCTTCTACTTCATAAACAGGAGATATGGTTAAATCATTCTCGCTTAATATTGGGTGACCTGCGATTGTTGAAAAGATTTTAGTGTCGTTATCCCGGTATTCTGCTCCACCAGTGATGTTGATGGTTTTGTCTTCGCCGAATTGAGCAGGTATCTCTTCGTTGCATACATTGATACCGGGGGTTCCGGGTTTAGCAGGGGTTTTTTCTGCGATTAAGGTGTTAGGTTGTATATTTTGGATGGTGTTTAACTTTTTATGGTCCACCCTTCCTTTTTCGTCTACTTCGGGTTTCCTTTCGATTTTTGTTTTGAAGTTGAACTTAAACTGAGCATTGTCTCCTTTAATGGGTAATTTACCTTTAGCAATTAGTACTTCCTTGTTATAATATGGAGATTTCACCAGTCTTTTTATTCTCTCCATATCCAAACCATATTTGATGTTGTTCTTGTCTAAAGCATGTTCAAAGTCTTTAATATCCGCTTCTTTTCCGGCGAATCGAGGAGCTTTAACATTGAAGTATGCTTCAGTTTTATTTTCTTTAAACACGGTTTTAATCTGAGCGTCGAATTTAGGATTTGCCTTCCATTCTGCTATTTTGATAAATTTATTCTGTTCTCCTTCGACGATATTTTTAAGCTTATCATCGGGGGGCAGGTCTATCTTGTTGCCCTTTATTACTGATTTTAGTTCGGGTAGAGTAATAGCCATTCCGCCATTCTCAGGAGGTATAATCTTAACATAAATCCCGCTTCGTTCGGTCTTTAGTTGTATATCACCATCAACTATGGGCTTGGATGGGTCTATTTCTGCTTCCTGGACATTTTCTACACTATCTTTCAATACTTCTACGATTTCTTCCAGTTCTTCTTCGCTTTCTTCTTCAGTTTCTATCGCTTCATCTTCGGGTACTTTATCAATGAAGTATTTTTCTTTTATTTCTTCTAGCTTCTTCTTGAATAGGTTTTTTATTCTAATTCCTTCTTTTACTAACTTAGTTCCTGAGGTTATATCTTTGAGTGTATTGGAGTATATATCTTCAATCTCTGCTTTAGTAGTATTGTTTGGATTCATACCGCCTACTATGATAGTATTGTAGCTATCAAAGAGTTTCCGCATAACAGCATTCTCTAGCTGGACCTGTATTTCCTGGAGTGCATGTTTCGTATTCTCGAATAGGTCTATTAATGACTTTGTTTTATCTTTAGGATTTTTTATATCGGATATATAATGATATTTCTCGGTTAATTTATCTAATTCACTCTTCAAGGTTATAATCTTAGCTTTCATGCTCTGTAGAGATTCTTGATAAGCAAGCATTTCATCATTGAATGCTTGTTCCAATTCAGGGTCTTGTTGCACCCTAAAATCACGGGAGTATCCTTTTACTACGAGTATTCCGCATCGCTGGTTAACAAACTCGTTTGCTATAAGCGTTAATGCTTCTTCCATTTTTGGTTTAAAATCAATAAAAGCATTAAAAAATGTACTGGCTAATTCTTCTTCTTTTATCATAAATAACCAACCATTGCTATCGATTATTTTTTTTGGTGGTGGGTATCATTTTCCATCGCTAAATTGGGCTTCTTCGGTAATAAATTGTTCTTTTGGTGATAGTCTTATTGACTCACCATCATAAGCCCAGGTCTTACTTAGTTTATCGATGGAATCCAACATTACATCTTCCACTCGTATATAAAAAGATAACAATTCTTTAGGTTTATTCAAAACAGATTCGTATTTATCAAGGACTTCAGCTAGCGAGTATGACACTTCACTACTTATCATTATGTCTTCCTCTGTATTTGACTTAGAGAGTTTGATACAACATTCGGTTATTTTTTCGCACATCTCGTTGAACATCTTTTCATATGCATGAAGACTAACTTTGAAATCTTGCATAATACAGCACACACCCACATATTTAATATAATAAAAAACTCGCCATTATTAATAATTAACGGCAAAGGATATAGTAAAAATGTATAGCATTTATAGATAAATGTATTTTTTTTGATAGGTTGGTATCATGATATTTATTGTCTAGTATGTATAAAAAGTTATGTTTTTATTAGATTTTTATCAGGGTTATATTAGTAAAAAGGAGGATCAATATAAATGTCGCTTAATAAGTTGATGAGGTATTTCATCCTGCCAATCTATAATCCTATTTCCGGTATACACGCACTTTTATCGGAAAATCGAAGGTTGCTATATTCTGTTTTGATATTCTTATTCTTAGGTGTGATTTACACCATATCTGTTCAACTTGCTTATATGAAAGGAATAGGAGCTGTAACCGAACCATTTATTAAAATACCAGCTGACGATTATTATTATTGGCAAAGGTTTTATCAAATTCCATTCTTCTTTTTAACATCTATTGTTTTTGCCGGGGTGATAAGGTTATTATCGGAAGCTGTCGGTGGTAAAGGTAGTTTTGTTGATATATTCTGTATAATATCAATTACCCAAACATTCCCTATGTTCATTACTATGTGGATACCTGAAACCACAGTCTTTTTATTCTTTCCAGGTTATGAATTTAATCCTATATTCGATATAGCAAGGCAGGTCATCGGCATAATATGGCCTTTGGTTTTGGCTATTATTGGTATAACTATATCGGAAAAGATAAAATGGTACTTTAGCATATTATTCACACTTATAGCAGCTATACCTATGACAGCACTTATGGTTATTTTTATCCGATAGATATGTTATTTATCTAGTGGTTTTAAATTTTTATTTAATCTTTGCATTTCATTATTTATTTTATATAGATTGAGATTGTTACTTTCACAAAAGTGTAGTATATCTTTCGTAGATGTATTAATTATAATTATTCTATCGTTATAATTAATGATTTCCTCATTTATGTTGTTAGAACTGGTTTTAATCTTATTAATATATGACTTTATATCATTAGAGTTTCGGTTAAGTTCATCTGACATATCGTATATAGAATTGGTTATGGCTGATATATCTTTGATTGATGAATTAAGCAGGGTGCTTTTTTCTTTTAGGATTTTCATATTATTATCCATAATCCTAAATTTAGCTGAGATACTCTTTACTTCTCTGTTTATATCATTAAACGATTCTAAGCTTTCATTACCAGTAAAAATAACAGATTGTATCTCGTTAACAATTTGTTTTAAATATTCAGATATATCAGAAGCATTATTCGAGGTGTAAATCGAGAGATTTCTTATTTCTTCTGCTATAACAGAGAAACCTTCCCCTTTTTTACCTGATTTTGCTGCTTCGATTGATGCATTCATTGCTAATATGTTAGTTGAGATTGAAATTTCTTCAATTATATCTATTACTTTAAGAATCTTATCAATATTCTGAGATATTTTACTTATAACCTTTATATTTGTAGACATCTTCTCACTGCCGATCTGGGTATAATCTGTGAGTTTCATAATATATTGTTTATTTATGTTTGTATCTTTATATAGGAGATTGATAGTATTTAGATT
>CAYUUC010000132.1:0-2396 GCA_964447635.1 uncultured Spirochaetia bacterium | reverse complement strand
CATCCTCAACAAGTCTATTTTGCTCTTCTATTCTATCTAAGTAATCATTTATATATTTATTGAATTTATCTATTATTATAAATGATTGTTCTATATTATTGTTAAGATTGTTATGTTCTTTTTTTATACGGTTTATATCAGTGGTAATCTGTGATATGCTTGATGATGTGTTAGAAGAGTTTTGGGATAGGTCTTCGCTGATTTTTATGCTATTTTTGACCATTTGCTTTATATTTATAATAACTGAGTTCAATTTATCAATTAACAGGTTGAACTTTTTTACCAGCTCTCCTATTATATCATTGGATTTGTATTTAATCTTTTTTTACTGTATTTTCTTCATCAGTAACAAGATTACTCATTTCATGATATAAATTATGTATAACTTTGATTATTGTAAATCTTGCTATCAGAAAAGATGTTAATCCTACGAAAATCCCTGCTACTACACAGATTATATGAAACAATAAAACATAAGATACATTTTTATACTCTACAAAAAAACTAGAAAATAAAGGAAAGATTAGACCCATTATTATTCCAAAACTAATTGTAAGAAAGAAAAATATCTTTATAATACTATGGCTTTCTTTATTTATCATAAACCGTCCTATTAAATAAAAAGAAGGATCATCTCAATAATTTTAATTAATTTCTTAATTTAATGAATTGTATGAATAAAGAAATCCTTATATACTAATTTAATAATTTTTTATTTAATTTAATAGCCATTTTATAAAAATCTTTCTATATATAATCTATCCGGGAGAACTCCAACATTTAACGTTAGAAATGACTGGTAAGGTGTTTATATATTATTTTTTTTGGTGGTTTATAATCAAATGATAAGTTATATCATTATTCATGGTTCAGAGACCTTGCGTAGTCCAACAATTCATTAAGGTTTTCTTTCTTGGTGAAGTCTACCGGTTTTAAGAAGGCGGCGAGCATACCTCGTTCATCTGGGGTTCTTTTCTCTGGTTTGGTTAATTTGATTTTCCACTTCATCATCGTCATCAGCATTTTGTTAATGAAATCCAGCTTTTCATAGTTAAAGCCACCACGAATGTAGAAGAATTGTAATTGCTTTTGTTCATCATCGGTGAAGTTAGCATCCTTCACTTCATCCAGAATGTCTTCTCTGGCTGGTGATGCCCCAGTGGCGTAAATGATTATCTTTTTATCATATAGCTTATCCAGATTATCCTTTATAACGTTTACACCGCTAATCCCTACCGCATGAAGGCTACCTCCGTATATGATTAGGTCGTAGTATAGGAGTTTGCCTATGTCTATATCTTTTACGTTGAATAAATCCGCATTTAAGTCTTCGGCAATCCATTGGGCATACTTCTTGGTGAAGCCTGTTACTGATTTATAAACGACTAGTGTTTTCATTTTACCTCCAATAAGGTGCTTTGGTTTATATGTTTTATTAGTTGATATTACTTTTGTTATTCGGTTATTGGCTCTTTTTGCTGAGCTATTTCTTTAACAGTTGCGAATGGATGTGGATATCGTCCTTTCTGCGGGGTGTATGATTTCATGTAGAACTTATCCTTTATTTGTATAGCTTGAGCTGGACAATAATTTAGGCAAGTGTATCCTACATAGCAATGCACATCATTCTGCCAGACAGGTCGTTTTTCTACAATCTTGATTTTACCAGACTGACAAACCTTTTCGCATATCCCGCAACCGGTACACTTAGAATCCGCATAGAAGTAGTTATTAACCTTAGTAATCTCGGTTATGTATATACCAAACAGGACTAGTTTCTCCAATAGGTAGTTAACCGGCTTTGAGAATGGAAAGTCTGTGTAATTGGTATCCTCATCATGATGTTCTTTTTTATTCATTATAATCTTTAATATTGATTTTATGCGTTGGTCTGTATCTGACTTCATTTGGGCTATGTCTTCCTTGGTAGGGTCTTCATACTCGTTTAACTTAGGGTCATTCAAAAGCATGTTATGGATGAAGGTTGCATTCAGTTTCAGGTTATTCTTTCTCAGTAATTTGTTTATCTTTTTGGTTACCAGGCATTTTGAACCTCCACGTGTAGCTATGGAGAAGATATAATCGCATGAGGTGAATTTGGCTTTCTTAAGGAATAACCAAACCGGTTTTGATATGGTTAAACCATGGATAGGATAAACGATACCCACAGAATCTCCCTTAACTTCGATGGTGTCCTCCTTAAGTAGACTTACGATTGGTATCAGCTTTGACCCGACAATGTGCTTTTGTAGCTCCTTAGCAACATAATAGCTGTTACCCGTTCCGGAAAAGTAATATATCTCGGTATTCATTATGCTTCACCTTATATTTATATAAATTTATTCTTCCTCTAAAAATATCCGTGATAAATTTATGCTGCAATATTAAGTTCCTTC
>CAYUUC010000131.1:0-9151 GCA_964447635.1 uncultured Spirochaetia bacterium | reverse complement strand
ATCGAGGAAAGAAAAGAAATTATCATCCTCGTAAATCTTATGTGATGGTATTTCACCTTTAATTATCTTACTGAATATAGTCATGAATATCCTCCCTTTTATTATTTGTTAAATTAAGGCTCTACTCTAATCTTGTAATTGGTTAATCGATTGATTATATCCTTCATCAATAGCTCGTATAATCCTTTCCTGAGTAAAATTGAGTGGACTCATCTCCCAACCACCTTGCGGATATAGGTGGATATAATTAATCTTTATACCGGATTCATCTTTAATTTTATCATAGTAATCTTTTATTCTTTCTGAAAGGATATTAAGCGTTTCTGCCTTCAAAATCTCATAAGAACGTAAGACTACATCGCTGATATTCTTGATTCTTTCCGGGGCTATCTTTGCTACCTTATGACTGTATAAAGTTATCATATAAAGGTTGAACTCACAATCGTTTAAGTTATCCTCACTCTTAGCTATTTCACTTAATGCCTCAATAGTAGGTTCAATTAGTAATTCCTTTCTCACACCGCCATCTACCATAAGTCCTTCTTCCAAGCTAATCGGGTTAAACACACCCGGTATAGAACAACCGGCTAGGATATAATCATGTATTTTATGTTGATGTTTATCAATGAGATGCAATGTTCCATCATTAAGGGAAACTGAACCTACAATCAATTGTCTGGGAGATTTATTTAGTTTTTTCGGGTCTATATGTTTCTTGATTAGTTTTTTTAATGGGTTGGTATCGAATAAAGAATATTTGAATGTATTCCATATATTGGTTTTATATATGCTTTTATTATTCTTTATATTCTTCCAGATTGACTTTAATTCATCATAACTGCGAATAAGCTCTTCTATCTGTTCTTCTTCGTTTTCTCCACCTGCTTGAGCCAGCATGGAAGCATTCAAACTCCCTACACTAATACCGGATAAGACCCTGAAGTTTATCTTCTTGTCTTTTATTAGATGTCCTATTACTCCAACCTGAAAAGCCCCTCTTGCACCACCACCGCTAAGTATTAATGCATTATATATTTTATTCATTATATACACCTTTATTTAATGATTGGTAATCTCTTATAAAGTATTTAAAAATGATGAATTAGAAAAGAATATATGAAAATTAAAGCAAAATAAAAATATAAATTATTGAAAAGGATTTATAGTTGATTCTCTTTGGCATAGTTTATATATCCCAATTGAAGAATAATAATAGCTGCTGGAGATATGATTATCCAGAGTAAAAACCAAACCAAACCATTATTATTATCCCCTCTTATATATTCATTATATGCTGAACAATACTTCCATAGCCAATAAAAGTTAGCGATTGGGATTATTATTAGCCATGCTGTTGGTATATCTGCTCCAAGAGAATTTAGAAAAGATTTTGTCTTAACCATCCAGTAAAGCCAATATATACCGAATGTTATTATTCCTAAAACGATAAATACGCCTATATTTTCCTTTAATATATTCATAACTTCTCCTAAAATTTTATATAAAATAAATATAACAATTATTAGCTAATTTTTTAAATACTATTTTTTCTTTAATGATTTTTTGCATTTTATCTAAAATTGATATACTACTAGATATATAATCATTCTTATAAACCAAGAAGTACATATGTTATCCGATATATTATTAGAATTAATAAAACATACCTCAACCACATTACCTGTTGATGTAAAAGAATCATTGATAGAGGCACAGCATACTGAGACTGATTACACACCGAAAGATACTTTAAAATCAATTTTGGATAATGTTAGTCTAGCTGAGGAAAGTCATATACCCATCTGCCAGGATACAGGTACCCCTATCTTCCATATCCATCATAAGGATAACTATTCCAGGATAGAAATACAAAAAAGTATCGAAGAAGCTGTGATTCAGGCTACACATCTTGGATTTCTAAGACCTAATGCCGTTGATCCCATCACAGATATAAATACCGGAAATAATATTGGTGATGGTCTCCCGGTCTATATTTTCGATGATTGGGATAGAGAAGATATTAGCATTAAACTCATGCTAAAAGGAGGCGGATGCGAGAATTGCGGAAGGCAATACTCTTTACCTGATTTTGATTTAATAGCCAATAGAGACATTATCGGAATTAAGAAAGTCATCCTCGATGCGGTAGTGAAAGCTCAGGGAAGAGGATGCAGTCCCGGCATAATAGGAGTAGGAATAGGTGGTGACCGGCTTACTTCCTATCTACTCTCTAAGAAACAGTTGTTTAGAAAACTTGATGATATCAATCCCGATAAAACTCTAGCGGAGATGGAGATGGAGATTATGGATAAAGCTAATAGATTAGGTATTGGACCTATGGGTTTTGGAGGTAAGACGACCCTGCTGGGGGTAAAGATAGGTAAGTATCATCGTATACCAGCATCATTCTTCGTTTCGATATCATATATGTGCTGGGCTTGTCGGCGGAAGGAGCTTTCCATCAAATTGGGTTTTGATAATACGGTAAAGGAGTGGAGTATTGAGGATTGAGTTAAGCATACCAATAAACCATAATGATGTTTCATCTCTCAGGATAGGAGACAGTGTATCATTAAATGGGAAGATACTCACAGCACGTGACAAAGCACATAAGTATATCTATGAAAAGATAATCAAAAACCTTCATGATCCATTAGATGATGAACTTAAGGCTTATCTTGAATACAACTTAAAAAACGGAGTGATTTATCATTGTGGTCCTATTATGAGGAGAGAAGAGGGCGATTATAAAGTTATATCTGCCGGTCCGACAACCAGCATTCGTGAAGAATATTACACATCCCATCTTATCAAAGAGTTCGGAGTAAAAGCAATAATAGGTAAAGGTGGCATGGGTGATCATACCCTAAAAGCGTTGAAGGATCATAAATGTGTATATCTTCATGCTATAGGCGGAACAGCGGTAAAGACTGCACGATGGATAAAAAAGGTTATTGATGTGAAGAAGCTGGACTTTGGTATACCGGAAGCGTTATGGCTCTTAGAGGTTGAAGGTTTTATTGCTTATGTTACTATGGATAGTCATGGTGGTTCTTTACATGATATGGTAAGTATAGAATCGAGAAGAATTTACGAATCATTCGAATGGTAACAGGTCGGTGGATAGGTCAAGGTTTAATCCTCATTATTGTTTCTGGTATCTTTAAATGTTATCCATTCATGTCCGTTGATTTTCTTCTTCTGGATTTTATTGGCGTCTTTATCTTTATCGCCGAATATGATATCCTTATCTTGTTTTTTATCTTTGTCTTCTTCTTCTTTATCTTTATCTTTCTTTTTTTTGCTTTTAGAATTCAGGTGATGCGGGTCTTGATAATTTCGATGTATTCTCAAACCTGTCACCTCCTTAATTTTTCACATATTAATACTTTAAACAGTATCGGAAAAATCGGTAATAATTTAAAACTAATCAAAAAATATAAAATTTTTGACTCATTAAAAATTCTTTAATATCCCATTTGTTTTTGCTATTAAACCCGTTATTTTTCTCAGTAAGTTGTGATATATATATTATTAAATTTTGTTAATATTGTTTAGCATTAATTCCAAATTTTGAAATTTCCTGTATATTATTCATGTTGGTCTTTTGTATCTCTATATTTGTTATAGATAAGTCTTTTAATATTTGTGAGGTAATTCCCAGATTTCTCAACCATTTAAACATGAACTTATCTGTAAGTCCCAATTCTATCAAATTTTCATTATGTCTATTGGAAAGCTCAAATTCCTTTTCTGCCATTGTTTCGTTACATAGGAATATAAGTACGCCTTTATCCTTTTCTATACTGCTGTCTATAAACTCAAGTATTCCCTTATCATTACCACCACCTAGTATAATCTCAATCACATCAGATATGACATTTTGTTTGTGTAGATAAGCAGGAATTGTTCCATTCGAGGTATTACCGAAAGTAACAGCGATGTACCATTCTTTAAGAAGGTCTGATTTATAAGTATATAGTGTCCCCCGAGCTTCTGTTAGTTCGATATCTTGTTCTGATACACTTCTTATATACTTATCATGGTGGAGTTTATAGATTATCAAGTCTTTAATGGTCGTTATCTTCAAGTCGTGTGTAGAGGCGAACTCAAAAAGCTGTGGCAACCTAGACATGTTACCATCTTCATTCATTATCTCGCAAACAACTGCATTACTAGAGAAACCCGCCATCTTAGCAAGTTCGACGGAACCTTCAGTCTGACCTGGTCTCAGTAGTATGCTGTCCTGTGCTTCCAAAGGGAACACATGCCCGGGTCGTGCTAGGTCTTCTGGTCTGGATGTAGGGTCAATGGCCGTCTTTATAGTCTTTGCCCTATCATATGCCGATATGCCGGTAGTTACACCAGTCATAGCTTCGATTGATGTAGTGAAAGCGGTAGCCCTTTTCGATGTGTTTTCGGAAACCATCTGATAAAGGTTCAGGCGGTTAAGGTCTTTCTTATTCATGGATAGACAGATAAGACCACTGCCCTTCTTAGCCATAAATGTTATGACTTCCGGAGTAACCATTTCGGCTGGTATAATAAGGTCTCCTTCATTCTCTCGGTCTTCGTCATCTACTAGTATAGCCATCTTTCCTTGTTTAAGGTCATCTATAACCTCGGGTATGGTATTGAATTTGTATTTTTCTTGGGTTCTCAATTATCTTCCTCCATGAATATAAGGTACTACTATAAAGGTTTAGTATATAATCTTTATTAAGGGACGAAAAATTAATCAAGTTTTTCATAAATATAAAATAATAGGAAAAAAAGGAAAAATAACCGATAAAATTGTTAAAGAATTGTTAATTTCATAGCTTTCTTATGAAGGAAAACGAGCAACTATTAATCAATTAATCATCATAAAAGATTTACTTTACATCTCCTAATAAATAGTTTTTATTAGTCGAGTATTTTATTTAATCTATTTGGTATATAATTTTATAGTATAAAAGGTATTTAATTATGTTTAAGTGGTTTAGAAATTTGCGTTTCTCTTTTAAATTAATAATAGGTTTTGGAAGTATATTTTTACTGGTCCTTATTGCTACCGGGATTATAAATTATTTCGTGTTTTACAATACTCTTGGAGGAGTATGGGAAGAACATCTCCTGGGAATTTCTGATAATGTGTACAAACTCGTTAAATCCAATGTAGAAAGCCAAGTACAGCAGAAGTTAAGAGTAAAAGCAGAAGCTAATAAAGAAATCTCAACACATTTCTATAATCTTTATCTCGATGATGAGCTAACACGGGAAGAAGCTAAAAATCAAGCTTTAAAAATCATTAAGAGTCAGAAAGTAGGTGAAAAAGGCTTCGTTTTTGTAATGGATGGAGATGGCAAAATCATCATGCATCCCAACCTATATGTAGGTTATGATATGAGTGATTATGCTTATATAAATGAAGTGCTAGAAAACAATACAGAAGAAGATACCTCCGAGGAAAACACAAACGAGGAAAGCACTGATGAAGATAATACCAGAGATAAAAAAACAGGATTTATTGAACCGTGGAATGATGAAGAGAACAAGTGGGAACGGAATGAGGTGATTTATCTAACCTACTTCGAGGAGTGGAACTGGGTAATCGCAGCTACATTAATTGTTGATGAATACAACACTTTCATCGATAAAACCATTTTTAAAGATGATATGTTGGATATTAAAATCGGAGAAACTGATTATCCTTATATCATAAATGAGAAAGGAATATTAGAAATTCATCCTTATTTGGAAGGTAATGATATTTATAACCTTACAGATGAAAATGACGAATTATTTGTTCAAGAGATGTTGAATAAGAAGAATGGAACGACTCGTTATCTATGGGAAGACCAATATGAACAAATTAGATGGAAAACTGCTTATTATCAATACTATGAAAAAATGGACTGGCTAATCGCTATAGCTATATACGAGGAAGAAATATATGCTCCGTTAGCTACTCAGGTTTTAATTACGCTTATTATCATTGGAGGAGCTTTTCTATTATTGATACCGCTCGTTATATTTTATTCAATTATGGTTACAAGACCTCTTAAGAAGGTTAGGAATGTCATTGACACCATGTATCACGGTAATTTATCTGTCAGGAGTGACATTGATACTAAGGATGAATTTGGGAGTCTGTCTAATTCAATCAATGGTTTATCCGAGCGTTTTGAGAAGATGATTAGTTCTGTTGTCCGATCCGTAGAAGGCTTTTATGGAGCGACTACCGAGATATCCGAAGGTAACCAAGATTTATCACAGAGAACCAGCCAGCAAGCATCTAGCCTTCAGGAGATAACCGCGTCCATCGAAGAAATGCTGGATAAGATTGATAATACCCTAAAAAGGTCTGAGAAAGCTAAAGACCTCTCCATGACCATCAAGAATGAGATTGAAAAGCTGAATGAGTCCAGTAAACAAATGCATGAGATAATACAAGTAATCGAATCCATCTCATTCGAAACTAACCTATTAGCTCTTAACGCTTCAATTGAGGCGGCACGAGCAGGAGAAGCGGGTAGGGGGTTTGAAGTGGTCGCTACCGAAGTAAAGGAACTGTCCCAAAGGTCATCATCACAGGCTAAAGAAATTTACGCTATCATTGAGGATAATATTAGTCGTATTAAACATAATGTCTCCCTGGTTGATGAAATAGATGATATCATTGCTGAGATAACCGAGTCCAGTAAAGATCAGCATCATACATCACATCAGATATCAGAGTCTATATCACAATTGAACCATGTAACGCAGGAAAACGCAAGTCTTGTCGAAGAAGCAGCGGCAGCTAGTGAGGAGATTAGCACCCAGGCTAAGTCTTTGAAAGATGAAGTATCGTTCTTCTCCTCTGAGAACATAAAAGAACTCCCTACCGCATTGGATGAAGTGGTCCCTTCGGAAAAAAAAGAGAATGATGACAAGGTTAAGAAATACATCGATCATGTGAAAAATGAAAACAATAATGAGAATAACGAAGAACATCACAATGATGAAACTAAAGAAAATCTTAAGAAATTCTAAATTAAGACCTAATAAAGGGTGAGACTTCATGAAACTCTATTTGATATTCTGTTCCATTTTCATTATTAAGAATAATCCTACCTCTAAGTTGCTTAGTAAGACCTACAATCAGCTGTAGACCCAAAGATTCGGTTTGATATATATCGATATTGTCACTGATGCCAATACCATCATCGCTTATCGTCATAGAGTATAAATCATCTTTGATGTTATTTAGTTTAATCTGTATAGTTCCTTTCTCATTTTTTGGGTAAGCATGCCTGATTGAATTGATAAGGATTTCGTTTATGATTAATCCTACCGGTATAATAGTATCTAAATTAAGATTTAATTCTTCTTCTATAATGATATCTGTGGATATGTAATCTATAATTTTATACTGATCGAATATTGAGTTGGTTAGTCTTATGATATAATCTTTAATGCTAACTTTAGATACATTCTCAGATTGGTAAAGAAGCTCATGAACTAAGGACATCGCTTTTATTCTATCTCTATTGGATTGTAGTATGTTGGAGGTGTTTTCATCGGTTGATGTTCTTGATTGTAAACGATTTAAGCTGTACATAATCTGCATATTGTTCTTAACTCTGTGGTGTATTTCCTTTAATAGGGCTTCTTTTTCCTTTACTAATACTTTTTGACTTTCTGCTTCTTCTTTACTCTTTTGCATAAGCTTCTGTTGCAGTATAGAGAAGTAAAACACAAATACTATCAGTATAATAAGTAATATGACAAGGTTTATAGCACTGGTCAGTGAAAAAAAATTATTGAGGATTCCAAGAGTGAAGAAATGTAATACAGATAATGTGCTGAATATTGTTAGGAATAAATGATTTATGAAGAATCCAATGATTATAATATAAAGTATAGTTGAACCGAAGCTTTGAGCTAAATTGCAGGTAAAACTCTCCGGTTTGATTATACTTTCGGTTATACCTATTATAGAACGACCTATCATTATGGAAAAAAGGAGAATAATCATTCCAATGTCAGGTTTGTTTAAGAGGATAAGAATAAATGAGAATATCCCAATAAGAATAACCACAGAACGAACAATAATATCTATATTTGTTAGTTTATTTTTCAATATTAAAGAAACTAATGGTGAAAAGAAACCTGTTATAATTAATATGCTGAATATTATGAAAAAATTTCTCTTAGCAGTTAAGAAAAACTGATTTATATTTTTTTCTATTTTCAAAAGTACACCTGTTTTTTTCTATTTAATATGATTAAATTTTTTATATGTTATATATATTATATCAGTAAATTTAATAAAAATCTTATAATTTTGTATATAGAGAAGTGTGCTCATTTATATGATATATTATATAGAAAAATTGTTGACTAATATAAATAATATCAAAATATTGGTTGTCGGGGATTTCATGATAGACGAATTCCTCATCGGTAAAGTTAAAAGGATAAATCCGGAAGCCCCTGTACCTATTCTTAATGTCCAGGATGAAAAATTCCTCCTGGGGGGAGCGGGGAATGTGGTAGCTAACTTAATCAGCCTGGGAGCAGGGGCTTTCGTTTCCACAGTCATTGGCGATGATGATGATGTAGGTATAATGAAAAACTTGATTAATGAACATAATATCTCCACTAAAGGCATTTTCCAGGAAGAGAATAGGATTACCACTAGAAAAACAAGACTTATCTCAGAACACCAGCACCTTATCAGGTACGACCGGGAGACAAAGAAGCCCATCAATTATAAAAGCGAAAACCAAATCATCACATATGCCGAGTCAATCATGGAAAAAGTGGATGCTATTATACTCGAGGATTATGCTAAAGGTGTATTCACCGATATTTTATTGAAAGAAATGATAAGCCTTGGAAATATCAATAACAAGCCCGTAATTGTTGATCCAGCCAAGAGAAGCTGGGAAGTTTATGCTGGTGCTACCATAATAACACCCAATGTCAATGAAGCATCATATACACTAGATAGAGAGTTGACTACTGAGGAGGATATAGAAAAAGCTGGTTTCGATATCATGTCCAGGTTTGATTTACCTTACCTTCTTATAACCAGAGCAAGTAAAGGGATGTCTCTCTTTATAAGAGAAGGTTCACAGAAGATTGACATACCAACAAAAGCCCTGGATGTATATGACGAAGC
>CAYUUC010000130.1:0-9164 GCA_964447635.1 uncultured Spirochaetia bacterium | reverse complement strand
TAAAAACACCCCAATTTATCTATCTTTGTAAAACAAGAAAGAATCTTTTATTTTATTTATTGATCAAATCAAAACTTAAACTATTTATAATATTATTCTTTTTCAAGGAATTCCTGATATTTGTCATAATCCATAAGTTTATCGAGTTCTGATTTGTCTGATATTTTTATCTTTGCTAGCCATCCCTTACCATATGGGTCTTTATTAACTGTCTCAGGCTCATCTTCTAAATCGCTGTTTACTTCGGTAATCTCACCACTTACCGGAGCATTGATTTCAGAAACAGCTTTAACAGATTCGATGCTTCCTAATTCCTCAAACTGTTCCACTTCTTCACCTACTTCTTTAACTTCAACAAAGACAATATCACCTAGTTCTTCTTGAGCGTGACTTGAAATTCCAACAGTAACGATATCACCCTCAAGATATGCCCATTCATGGGTTTCGGCATATTTTAAATTTTTCTCATCCATTGAGGATTCTCCTTTTAATTGTAAAATAATTTAGAAATTCCCTTTAAATATATAAAAGATATTAATAGATTTATTTAAAAAGTCAAACAGGATTAACCAGTAGGAAACTCATAAATCTGTATGGAAAGGGTATAAAAAATTTTCACTTATTAAGGGATATTAATTTTTTGATGTTAATTATTTATCTGGCCCATAAATAGAAAAACCCCTCCTGAAGTTGGAGGGGCCTTCTCATCGCCTAGGGGAATCGAACCCCTATTGCTGGGATGAAAACCCAGTGTCCTAACCGTTAGACGAAGGCGACATTTTTATTATACTGAGATGAGAAGGATTCGAACCTTCGACCGACGCCTTAAAAGGGCGTTGCTCTACCGACTGAGCTATCATCCCGATTAATTATTAACTTCTTCTAATATTCCTATCATATCTCTGTTTAAGTATAATAAACATTAGCAAAAAGTCAAAAATAATATTTAACTTTTCTCTCTCTTACAAAGAAAAGAACTGATTTCCTCTATAATGGATTATATAATATAATACAATTGAGTTTAATGTCAAAAAATTAAGACGATTTTTTCTATCTTTTATTGTTTTCCTATTTCTATTTACTATAAAAGGAAAGAACTTATATTTAATTTAACACGCAAAATCTGAATCTGTTCTCTTTCTTGAGGATTTATTTAATAATCTCATCAAATTCTGATACCCACCTTTGCCTTAAATATGAAACAAGATATAATGAACCTGTAGCACAAATCGTTTTACTCCAATTTTTAGCTTCTACCATAGCTTTATCTAAAGCGTCATTTGGGTCAAAATGAACTTCAACATCAATATCCTTATTAATCTTTCTAATCTGTTCTTCGAGGTACTTCGGCTCCTCATCCTCTCTATAACCTGTAAATACACGTGTTAAATACAATTTACATCCCAAATCCAATAATAATTTTAAACTATCCATCGGTTTCCTACCTGAAGTAAAACCACAAATGAATATAATATCACCTTTATGATATATGGTTTTTATGTGGTTCACCAAACTTTGAATTTTATCTGGATTATGTGCTCCATCCAATATTACATCGGGCTCTCTTTGTATCAATTCAAATCGGGCTGGAATCATCGTATTAAACAATGAATTCCTCAATTTCTCTTCATTGATTTTTATCCCTTTTTTCTCGGATAGTAACTCTAATGCTCTTAGCGTCAAAGATGAGTTTTCTGCCTGGTATTTACCATTAGACTGGAGGATTATCTGATTAAATGAATTCATCGGTGATTTATAATCATAAATCGTCTTATTTCCCTTTACTACAACATTTTCAACTTGGTAATCCTTACCCATTATATACACTGGACTATCCGTCTTCTCCGCTTCTTCCTTAAATATATTAAGTATAGATTGGTCTTTTTCAGATGTAACCAAAGGAGAACCTGGTTTTAATATACCAATTTTATCCCCAGCAATTTCTTCTTTCGTATCACCAAGTATATGGGTATGATCCAATCCTATATTGGTTATGATACTGACCTCAGATTCAGGAATGATATTAGTAGCATCATATCGACCACCTAATCCCACTTCCAAAACCACATAATCAGTTTGGATATCACTAAAATACTTCAGGGCTGCTGATAGGACAAACTCAAAATAAGATATCCAACCAAAATCATTGTTCATGTATTCAGTATTAATTACTGGTTTTAACTTATCGATGGTATTGATTATATCTTTAGCTGGTGGATTATCCATGTCTACGGTAAACCTTTCTAGAAGGGTACAAATATGTGGTGAGATATGCATACCAGTCTTATATCCCTGACCATAAAGCACATTTGACATGAAATATGTTGTTGATGTCTTGCCACTCGTTCCTGTTATATGAATATACTTATTATTATGGTGTGGATTACCAATAGCATTTAAGAAACTCCCTACCCTTTCCAAACCAAATGGATGTTTCTTTTTATTCAATTTATGTCTTGATTGGACAAAATGAGGAGTAGGTTTTGAATAGACCAAGGATTCCAAAAACCTTTCCATCTCTTTAAATTTTAAGTATGTCCTGAACTTATCTTTACATTCTGTATTATCCATAATCAATTCCTTTTATATAAATTATTTTCTAAAATGGGGGAAAAACATAGATATTATATATTCAATAAGTTCGATTATCTTGTAAAGAGTAATCCCCATAATAGAAGCAAGAATCACAGCAGTCATCAAGGCGACTGTATTAGATTCCCAGGATGATTTCAACACAATATAACCTAGTCCTTCATTAGCACCAGAGAACTCAGCAACTATCGCTCCGATAGTACTCAATGGTGAAGCTATCTTTAGTCCAGCAAAAAGATAACCGATGCTCATGGGAACTCTTAATTTCATAAATATTTGCCAGTTACTGGCATTTAAGCTTCTAAATAACTTTATCTGGTTGTCGGTTATATTGTATAGCCCTTTTAATGTATTAACAAGTATAGGGAAGAATGTTATGATTGATGACATTAAGATCTTACTGATTAGTCCCGACCCTACCCATAGAATAACTAAAGGACTTATTGCTATAATAGGTACAGTCTTAAGCATTACAAACCATTGATAGAACAATTGCTTTATTATTCGTGAGAAACTGAACAATAAAGCAAGAATATAAGCTAAAGACCCCCCTAATAATAAACCTAAAACAGACTCCATATATGTGATAAAGAATGCCTTACCGAAATAAGCAGGGCTCTCTATGAACTCTAAAAATATGGATGAAATCTTTGGAAAGATAAATTCAGGAACATTAAATAACCTTGTTAATCCTTCCCATAATGATAAAAGTATAAGGATACCGATAATTTGAATTAATATATTTAAACTTCTTTTCCTCATATTTTCCTTTAACTCTATATCAATCGCTAGCAAAATTAAGAGCTTCTCTTATCCTCTTCCTATATAGAGTATAATCTTGATTTTCAATATCCTCAAGTTTTCGTGGCCTTGGGATGTTAATCTTAATATCATCAATAACTTGAGATGGCTTTTGAGAAAAGATTAATACTCTATCAGATATATATACTGCTTCTACGATAGAATGGGTAATTAAAAGCAAAGTCTTTTTATATTTCCTCAGCATGGATAGTAAAAATGTATTCATATTCTCTCTAGTTACTTCATCTAAACTGGCAAAACATTCATCCATTAGCAGAAGAGGGGTTTTCTGCATCATAGCTCTAGCAATGCCCACTCTGGTTTTCATCCCCCCGGATAGTTGTTGCGGATACATACCTTGATAGGTACCCAATTCAACACTATTGATAATATCATTAATATCCACATAACTCATTCCCGGGTTGATTTTTATCGGTAATTCAATGTTTTTCCTTACATTTAACCAATCAAGAAGGGTTACTTCCTGGAAGATAATGCTGTAGAGGTGCTTTTCTATGACTTTGTCTGCATTAATCCCATCTATTTTTATAGACCCCTTTTGAATACAATTCAAACCACCAATTAAGTGAAGTAATGTAGTTTTTCCACATCCCGAAGGACCAATCATAGATACATATTCACCTTCATTAACCGTAAAAGATACATTATCCAATACTTTGATGGCTCCTTCTTTTGTATCAAATCTGTGTGATACATTCTTAACTTCTATCATAACAATTAACTCGCTAGAATCTATCAATCTGTTTGAATATAATATTCCTCAACATATTTATTAATAAGAATATCCGATATGTGGAAATTAGCATTCTTTTGTATTTTTTTATAATTATTCAAAGCAGACTTCCATTTATCAATATTACACCAGCCTATTTTTTTATCTACCGCTTCTAATAGCATAAATTCTTGCATCTTAATAAGCATATTCTTCTGATGCTCCCTATCTTTTTCTGTCCCCTTTACATACTGCATTGTTACATCGACACCGTACTCTATATTATCAAAAGCATAAATCCAACCTTCAATAACAGCACTAACAACCCCTTGAACAATATCAGGATGTGCATTTTCAAATTGAGTAGAAGTAAAGATCAGATTACCAATCCGAGGAATCCCATCATAATCCTCTGGAAAGAAATAGTTAATTGATACACCACGTTCTTCGGCTATGAGCGGCTCATCCGCTGCATGACCTGGCCAAATTGGAACCATCTTATCAGGATCATTAATGAAGAATAAACTCATACTTGGTGGAACAGGGACAAGCTCAACATCATCGATGGTTAGTCCTGCTGAGTTTAATAATGCTCTGAGATTATCTTCATGAGCTATCTTATGTCCAACTCTTTCCCCTTCAAAATCAATTGGAGAATCGATTCCTTGATCCTTTCGGGCAAAATAGCAGTAAGCATGTTTTTGGTCTAAAGTGGATACTATTTTTAATGTACGACCATTATTAATAGCATTAAAAAATGGAGTAGAACCTGTTATGCTAAAGTGCTCTGAACCACTGGATACTAAGTCAATAGGGCGTATATTTGGTCCTCCCTGTAGAATCTCGATATTATCGATACCATAATCCTGGAAAAAACCCTTAGCTTTAGCTACATATACACCAGCATATTGAGATTGATGAATCCAAGGTAATCTAAATATGACTTTATCTATTTTCTTTTTTTCTGTATCATCATTCCCACATGATAACAATAATATGATTAATAGGAACAAAACGAGAATTGTAATTGTTTTCTTTATATATATATTCATTTCAATAATTCTCCATTTTTAATATTTTTCAAATTTCCTTTATGAATGATAATCTTTCCATTAACAATAACGTATTTTATTCCTTTAGAATAGTCCTTAGCATTATAATAATCACTTATTGGTTTAAATTCGGTTTTATTAAAAATAATCAAATCAGCATAATAACCTGGTAATATCTTTCCCCTTTTTGACAATCCTAGATTTTCAGCAGGTTTAGATGTTAATTTAATCAAATCTTCTCCAAATGCATAATTATATTCATTATTATTATGATAAATATTGTATAAATAATATGGGAAACTACCAGTAGCTCTAGGATGATTGAACAATCCCAATGTTGAATCACTCCCTACACTTACATAATCTAAGTCTAGAAACCTATACATATCCATCTCATTTATCATAAAAAATATAGCGATAGTCTTCTTATCTTCATTTAACAATTCTTTCACAGTATCATAAATGGAAAGTTTCATCATCTCCGATATTTCTTTCAATGACTTTTTTTCATATATCTTATTCTTACACTTGGTGATGTATATATTCCCAGGTCCACCTCTTCTGTTTACTCTCTCTAAAATCTCATCAACAGATAATTTATTAAAATCATACCCATTTTTACTTATAACATTATAATAGTCCGGAATAAGCATAGCTAGATATGAAGATGATGCTAGATAAGGATAAGTATCACAAGTTATCTTCACACCTAAATCCTGATATAACTCTATTATTGATATTATCTTAGATGATAATCCTTCATTTTCCTTACCCATAATCTTAACATGAGATATCATTAACCTGGTATTAGATTTCTTGGCAATTTCCAATACTTCTACTATTGAATCCTCTATGCAATCGGACTCAGATCTTATATGGACTTTTATTATTGGTTTTAAATCTTTAACAGAATCGAGGAGGTATAAGATTTCTTCTATACTACCATCCAATTCAAAAGCGGGATAATAAGCTAATCCTAAAGATAGACCTTTACTACCCAGAACCATTTCTTCCCTGAGCTTTTCAGCCATAAGTTTTAGTTCTTTTTTGGATGCTTTCTCTGATGGATTTTTTTGCATCTTAATCTTAAGCATATTATAACCGCTAAATACAACATAATTAACAGCAGGTTTTACCACTTTAATAAAGTAATCCAAATGAAGAGGGCTTTGTCCGCAATTGCCGGTTACTATGGTTGTTATTCCTTGCCTTAGATATGCTTCATAACCCAGCTTTTTATTCATCATAACATTATCACTATGGGTCTGCATATCAATGAATCCCGGGGATAGAATATGACCTTTAGCATCAATTAATTCCTTACCATCATATAAACCGTCGCCAATATATACTATCTTATCCCCATCTATACCTATATTAGCAAGATATGGAGTACTTTTAACTCCATCATAGATTAATGCATCGATTATAAATAAATCATAAGTTATTTCTTGTGTAGATGAGAGATTAATTAAAACTATCATAAGTAATAAAACAAAAGAGATTTTTTTATATAGGTTCATATCTTGATGAAAATTCCATTTAAGTAATGTTAAAAAAATATTGGAAAAAATATTGACATTTTTGTGCAATGCACTATATTTTAAATAAGTTGCTTTTATAAAGTTATATTTATACCAATGTAACACAATTAAAGCAATATTTTAGCTTAAATCCACCTTTTAATAATCTTTTAGCTCGTTCAATGTCAGAGACCATAATTACCCAAAACTCAAAACTCTGGCATTGGATTGCTTTTTATTTCTTTCCCTTAACCAGTTTAATACAAAAATCCAAAATTATTTTTATCAAATCAATACCTTCTGGTTTGCTAACAGATTGGACTCCTTCTATACCGGGAGTAGAGTTTACCTCCAAGAAAAATGGTCCTTTTTCAGTTCGAATAAAATCAACTCCAGCTAAATCCAGATTCATTGTTTTTGCAGATTTTATACAAAAATGTGTTTCCTCATCGGTTAGTTTTGTATAGTGAGCGTAACCTCCTTGATGTAGATTAGCCCGAAACTCATCAGTCCTTGGTACCCTTTCCATTGCTGTCACTACCTTATTATCCAACACAATTGCTCTAACATCTCGATGGTCATTAGTCTTGGCAACAATCAGTTCCTGAATGGTAAAAACAGCATTTCTATCCTTACGCCACAAGAAGTCAAACACCGGATAAACCGCCCGTCTGGACTCAGCAATCAAAACACCTGAACCTCCCGAACCATATATCTCTTTAATTATGTATGGAGGTTTGCCTATATAATCAAGAGCATCGGATATTTGTTCCATTCTCCTAGTGACTACAGTTTTAGGGATAGGTATCCCTTTATGATGGATAGCTGATAATGTGTGAAACTTATTCTTTGCTCTCATAACAGAGTAAACTTTGTTAAAATAAGGCACACCATTAAAATCGAATGCATCTATAACATAATAATTACTATTATCCGAAGCTCTTACACTCATTCTATTCATCATCACATCATATAATCCAGGATTAAAACTCACTTTGTTCAGTTCTATTTTTACACCATCACTGCCATAAGCGACTGTAAATTCTCCATTTTTAAGTAAATCGACTTGGTGTCCCATTTCTTGTGCTAGTTCCACAAATCTATAATGATAAAGCTTAAAATCTTCTTCAGAAAGTATTGCTGTTAATATAGCAATCCTCATAGGTTTTCCTTAATTGTTATAAAATACAAATCATTGATGATTTATAATAATGAAGAATCCTTATATTACAAATAGTTAATCATATAATGGATTTTTTTATTTAGGAAGGATAACAAATATTATAGTTCAATATTATAGTAGAATGCCAAACTAAATTTAAACACTCCAAAGAGTTCATCATAAAAATTAGGGTCATAGTAAAAACTATCATCGATTGAATCACCGGTTAGAGAAAAATGTTTCTTAAAGTATAATAGAATAGAAAAATTTCTATTAATGATGAATTCAACACCACCATTTATTGTTATTGCAACTACTCCATATTTGTTGTTATCTCCAGATACATTAACAACCAAATGATGTGCATCTAATGATACTCCAGCAAATGGAGTTATAAATTCACCCGGTATAAACCTATAATTTAAACCGAGGGAAAACATATTCCAGATACTAACAAACACTGTTCCTACACTTTCGTATTCCATTAAGACATTCCCGCTACCATTGTATTTAAATAAGAATTCAACTGGCATGTCGGTACTATTAAGTCTTATACCTAATCCAAAACCATAAAATGGTGGAGAAAATCTATAAAAGAAATCAAAAGTATTTATATAACCAATAGATAAAGTGTCTATTAATCTCTTTTTTGTAGGGTATGGTGGATAATAATCATTATCATCGTTATTATCTTGGTCATCCCATTGATAGTCGTCATCATTATTATTTTGGTCATCCCATTGATAGTCGTCATTATTATTATTCCAGTTGTTATCATCAATGTTATTATTCTCCTCATATTGATTGAGACTGTCTACAGCTTCTTCCAATCCTACAATATCGATTTTATAATTAGGATTATCATCAAGGTTCTGGAGTTTCTGTAGTATTCTCTCTCTAAGCTCGACATCAGACACATCCGGAATATTATAATCAGGTATATTCTGGTCTACAATTATTTTTACAACAACACTTAATCTAAAATCCTTATCACCCTGTAAAGTAGAAATAAATACTTTATCATCTGTAATATCATAGATATCCCCATTATATACTGAGTCATCTTTTAAATAAATAGAGTCAGCAAAAGACATAACAGGGAGAATGATTAGCAGGATTATTATAAATGTTAAGTAATATATTTTTTTCATATTTTTTTCCTTTTTTCTTTCACCCTTAATTATATTCGAAGGATTTTATTATTTAAAATTCTCATTTGCTTATGAAATAAAAATTGCCTTCTGTTAAATTTCTGGTTTTAAAAGAGACCCTCCTAATATCCTCTCATCTTCTCCGAAGAT
>CAYUUC010000129.1:0-9220 GCA_964447635.1 uncultured Spirochaetia bacterium | reverse complement strand
TATGTACATAATATTAAGTTTGTAATTTAGATAAATCGGTCGCAGCATAACTTAACATAAATCGTCTTACCAAATCAACAAAAATTGCTATAAACTAAATATAAAAAGCTATATTATTGTTCTATTAATATGAAAAAGGAGTTATTATATAAAGCTTTTTCTATGAGTTTTTCAAAAAAACCAATTCTAGATAAAAATAAGGTAAAAATATATGATTAAAGAATTACGTGAAGCTTTAGATATTTCTATTAGTGAACTATCTTTTGTTTTGGATGTTGATGAAGAACAAATCAAAATATGGGAAGAATCCCAGGAAATTCCTGAGCTAATTGTGAATAAGTTAAAAAAGAGATATAGTAATTATTTTGGTACCAATGATAACGGTATGTCTTATCTTAAAAAGAAAGATATATTCTTTAAGAATAACAAAGATAATTCTACAAAACTCGATAAACTACTCAAAAAAACTGTTAAAAAACCACCTAAAAAAAACAAAAAAATTGTACTCAAAAAGAAAAAAGAAACATCCAATAAGCCTAACCCCAAAAATGATAATAATGAAAAAAGAAAAAGGACCATTATAACCAAAAAAGAAGTAACATCAGAGAAAAAGAATGATGACCTTAATATCTCCACTGACTACATTAAATCTTTAATTAATGATAATAATAAGGAGTATTCTTTCTCCAGTTTAAGAGATGTTCGTAAATACCTTAAGATCAGTCAGACTGAATTAGGTGATGCTTTAGATATTAACCAAAGAAAAATAAGTATATGGGAAATAACCAATGCCAGACTCCCTAAAGAAATCATAGAAAAAATATCTAATATATACGATATACATTATGATAAAATCAGCCATTTGATAGAAGCGGATGAATCATCTTATCTTATGGATAATCTTCCTATAAATAAAGAATCCCCTTTTTATGATAATGAATTGGATACTCTGGATATCCAAACCATTAGAAAGACTTTTGGGCATTCCCTAAGGTCTTTTGCTAATGAAATTGGTGTACATTATCAAACCGTTGCTCGATGGGAGAAAGGAAATGGGATTCCTAAAGACTATGTCCTTAAAGTAATAATCGACAAATTCCTTAATCGCTCTAAATTAAAGGAGTTGATGGATAAGGGAATTGATGTTAAACTAAAAGAAGAATATGCCCATTGGAAAAATGATATCGAAGAAGAACAATCCGATGACATCTCTCAGAACTTATCTAAAAATGATGTTAAAAACATAATTGATAGAAAATTAGAACTTTTGAGCATAATGATGGATGAAGGTTTAGAGATTGACAATATCAAGATAAATTCAAAAAAGAACATTACAATAACTAATAGCCAGTTTAACTTTAAAGCAAGCCTTATCCTATCTGAGGAAGCCAAAGAAAATCTTAAAAACCTATTTTGTTAGGGATAAATAATCTAGTGGTGAAAAATTGAACGGAAATACATTTGGTAAGATGTTTAGGATAACCACTTTTGGCGAATCACATAATCATACTATGGGAGTGGTTATAGACGGAGTCCCGCCAGGTTATATTTTGGATCTGGATTTTATTAAAAAAGAACTAGACAGGAGAAAACCTTCATCAAATCCTTTCTCCTCTTTCAGGAAAGAACCGGATATATTCAAAATCGAAAGCGGTCTGTTCAAAGGTAAAACCACAGGTGCTCCTCTTGCCTTTACTGTAAAGAACAAAGACTATAGACCTATTGATTATGATGAGATTAGTAATAAGTTCAGACCTGGTCATGTGGATTATTCTTACTACAAGAAGTATAAGGGATATGATTATAGAGGGGGAGGTAGAGCTAGCGGTAGGGAAACTGTTTGTAGAGTTATCTCTGGAGCAGTAGCAAAGCAAATATTGAGCAGTAAAGGAATTAAAATCCAGGCTTTCACTATTCAGGTTGGAGTGTATAAGGCTAAATTATATGATCAATCATTTACTAATGAAAACTTCCTTAGATTTATTGACCCAGAGCTTTATTCTTATATTATAGATTTTTTACAGGATGTTAAGTTGAAGGGCGATTCAGCAGGCGGTATTATACAGATAGTTGTTAAAGGAGTACCAGCAGGTATTGGCTCTCCTGTATTTGATAAGATTGACGCTGATATAGCTAAAGCTATGATGAGTATAGGCTCTGTAAAAGGTATAGAAATAGGATTAGGATTCGAATCAGTCTCATTAAAGGGGTCAGAGAATAATGATCCTATTAGTAAAAATGGTTTTATTACTAATAATGCTGGGGGGATATTGGGTGGTATTACTAATGGTGAAGATATCATAATCAAGATTGCAGTAAAACCAACACCTACAATCAATCTACCACAAAAGACAATCACTCATGAAGGTGAAGAAAGTGAGATTCAGATAGAAGGGCGGCATGATACCATCATAATACCAAGGGTGTTACCTGTTGCTGAAAGCATGGTTGCGATTGTGTTATTGGATCATATGCTTATTAGTAGCGCTTATGAAGGTTTTTAGAATAGTCTATCACATCTGAAAACCAATCTTTTTATCTTTCTCAGTGAATTCCTTAGCTATTTTACTTATTTCTTTGAATTGTGGTGTTTTTGATTGGTGTGTTAACTCGAATAAAGCCATTTCCACTGTTGTAGGGATTATCCCTGCGATTTGCATCTTATCCATGGCATATTTAAAATCATATGTTTTCCTGGATGATACAGCATCTGCTACAACATGGGCTATATATCCATATTCTATTGCATCATGACATGTTTGGTTTACACACACATGTGCTTCTATACCGCATATGATTAAATTTTGAATTTTATCAAAAGATTTCAATTTAGTCAGGAATTCTTCATTTTGAAAGCATGAAAATTCGAGTTTTTCAATAGGAGTTATTCCCATTAATTCTTTTTCTATTAGGTCAACGGTACTTCCTAAACCTTTAGTATATTGTTGTGTATAAATGATTGGGGTATTAAATACCTTACAGCCACGGATTAATCTGGATATATTTTTTGTTATTTCTTCATAACCGGCTATGGTTGGTGTTAGCTTTTCCTGAACATCTATAATAATTAATAAACTATTTTCTGGTCTAAGTATATTTTTATGTTTCATCATAATAATTTTTCTCCTTATTTTTGTATAAATACGATATAATTGATTTAATCATAATCATAGATATAATGATAATCAAGCACTATTTTTTTAATTATAATATATAACAGAGTTTTACTAGGAGACAGTAATAAGGATTTATAATGTTGTCTTTTAATAAACTTTGTTATTATAATATGTATATCAAGATAAATCTTATATAGAAAGGAAGGCTATACTAATGACTTTTTTAGTAGCAGACGATTCACCAGCAACAAGAAGGATGATTATTAGCGATATCCAGGAAAAAAGGAAATCAAAAATCCCCGATATTTTCTTCGAAGCAAGCGACGGCATAGAAGCATTACAAATAGTAAAACGGGAAGACATTGATTTGGTTATATTGGATTGGGCTATGCCCAGATTAGATGGATTAAGTTTTGTGGATAGCATAAGGAATGATTCTGAACTTAAGGATAAATTTATTGTCATGGTTACATCGGAAGGTCATCAGGATAAAGTTATGGAAGCTGTTAAATCCGGTGTTGATGCTTATGTTCTTAAACCTTTTACACCAGATGACTTATGGAATAAGATTTCTCCTTTTTGTAAGGATAAATCATAATGAATAAGTCCATTCAACGGTTATATAATAACCATGTTGATAGATTGAATGAATATTATTCTAATATAATATCCAAAAATGATATCGATGGTATAATAATACATTCTGGTGTAACTAAAGAGTTCTTCGACGATGACCAGGAAAAACCATTCCGGGCATTCGGGCATTTTAAGCATTGGGTACCGTATAATGAACCTGATAGCTTTTTACTCATTCAATCTGATAAAAAGCCAATATTATACTATAAAGAATTGACTGATTTCTGGTATGAACCTGTCTCAATATTAGATAAGTATTGGACGAATGCTTATGATATTATAATAACTAATGATGATTATGATTTGCTGAAAGGTCTAAAAAATCCCCAAAATTTTGTGTATCTAGGTAGTGAGGAAGAACTCGCCAGAGAATATAGTATTAAGAAAGCTAATATCAATCCTAATTATATTATGAATGCATTGAAATTTTTCCGTAGAATAAAAGATGAATATGAGGTTCATTGTACTGAAGAAGCAACAAAAGTAGCTTATTTAGGACATAAAAGGGCTAGGGATTGTTTCTATGATGGTTTTAGTGAATTCGATATTCATAATGAATACTTAAAAGCAAGTAGATTACTTGAATATGATACGCCATATCCCAATATCATCGCTCTGAATGATAAATCATCATATTTACATTATGATACCAAAAGAAGAAATAAACCTGATACATATCTCTCGTTCCTAATTGATGCTGGCGGAATCTACGAATCTTATACCAGTGATGTAACCAGAACTTATGTATCAAAGGATAAAGAGAAAACCATTTTTAGTGATTTAATAAAGAGGATGGAAACATTACAGAAAAATGTAATTCAGATTATTAAGATTGGACTTTCCTATCTAGAACTTCATGCTTTTGCTCATAAACTGGTTTCTGCCGTTCTTGCTGATTTTGATTTAGTAAAGTTATCTCCTGATGAAATATACAATAGAGATATTACTAGCTACTTTCTACCACATGGTTTAGGACATTTAATCGGAGTTCAAGTTCATGATGTGGGTGGTTATTTAATTAGCGAAGATGGTAAACAGCAAGAACCGCCCGAGAAATGGAGATTCCTAAGACTTACTCAAAATATAGAAGAAGGACATCTTTTTACTATTGAACCGGGATTATACTTTAATGATAAACTTATGAAAAGTCTAAGGCAAAACCATTCAAATCTATCATCTAGTATTAATTGGGACTTGATTGAAGAGATGAAACAATATGGTGGAATAAGGGTAGAAGATAACATATTTGTTAAGAAGAATTCAATATATAATATAACGAGGACAATATTTGATATATAAAAAGAGATTTGTTATGTATGTTCCGCCGGGAGCTCAATTATAAAACGAGTACCTTTACCAAGTTGGCTAATTACATCGATTTTTCCATTATGAAGCAATACGATGTGTTTGACTATTGATAAACCCAAACCAGTCCCTCCTGTTTGTTTAGAGCGAGACTTATTTACAACATAGAATCTTTCGAATATTCTATCTATCTCTTTTTTATCTATTCCTATTCCGGTATCTTCCACGATAATCTCTACATAATTTAAAGGTTTTTTATTTATATAGACTTTTATATATCCTTCTTCGGTATATCTAATGGCATTTGAAATGAGATTTATTAGTACTTGTTCGATTGAGAAGGGGTCTGCTTGAATTATTGGTATATTGTCTTCGAATTGGGTGTATAGTTTTAATTCTTTCTCTTTAAGTTTATGTTCAAAGATTTTTATAGTATAATCTACAAGTTTAACCAAATTGACTTTCTCAAACTTAAGGTCTATTCTGCTTCCTTCTTCTAATTCGGAAAGTAAAAGCAGGTCTCTAACGATATATGTAAGTCTATCGGTGTGTCTTAATATGATTTCCAGATAACGATGATTTTGAGTAGAAAGTGTTACTTCCTCATCTAATATGGTTTCGACAAAACCCTTAATTGCAGTTAATGGAGTTCTCAATTCATGGGTAACATTGGTTACAAAGTCTTTCTTAATTTTTTCAAGTCTTTTAATTTCGCTTATATCAGAGAGGATAAGTACAGCTTCATTGTCGGAACTAAGTTTGCTACAACTGCATAGATAAATTTTATCAATCATTTCGATTTCAGTAGTATAGCTCTCTTTTCCTTTTAATTCTTCTAGGACTTTATTAAAATGAAATTCTCTCAACACCTTCCAGTAATATTTATTGTCAATATCTTTGTAATTTACAATTTTTTTAAACGAATTATTACTTATAGCTATACGTCCTTCTTTATCCAATACAATAAGGGCAACTTGTAATGATTCTATTATTGTCTTTAATTCTTCCTTTTGATTGGATAGGTCGGCAAATAGTTCTTTCAGTTGGGAAACCATATAGTTAAAGTTGTTTGCGAGAATATTTAATTCACCCTTATTCTCCAGAAATACACGTGTATCGAAATTTCCAGCGGCGACTTGTCCAGAGGCGTCAACTAACAATTTAATAGGGTTGGAAAAGCTAGTATAGAACCATATAGCAATGATAATACATATAAACAGCGTAAGAATAATAATTAGTAGTATCTTCGTCTCTAATTCTGTCCGGAAGGTTTGATAATTAATATTATTAGTGCTAATGATTAGTACCGCATTCACTTTTTCAGATTCTGGATTAAATCTCAATGGAACAGAATAAATCAATGTTTTTGTTTCTATACCTTTTCTTTGAATTTCTTTTTTACTGGTATCCCCAAGAAGAGCTTCATTAATAGATTCGTTATTAATTAGTCTTTTATCGATATTGGGATAGTTTTGGGGTTTTAGTTCTGAGTCTGCTATAACATTTTTATTAACATCAATAATAGTTATTCTTTTTGTGGTTTTAGCCCCGGCTTTTTTTAGATATGCTTCTATGGTATCATGTTCATTTTTATTAATCAGGTATATGATGGGGTGTTTTAAACTAGCAGAATATTCTTCAATATTATTATTCAAATTCCGATAATCATAGTCTCTTATGGAATTAAATATGATTATCAAAATAATAATCTGAAGAATTATGATTGGTATAAGAAATCCTAGGAATAACTTGATGAAAATTGATTTCCTCATATGTCTAATTTATATCCTACTCCACGAATGTTCTTGATATATTTACCGAATTCTCCTAGCTTTTCTCTAAGATGTTTAATATGAACATCTATGGTTCTATCCAGTACAGCTTTATCATGACCCCATAAATAATCCAGGATTTGCTCTCTAGTAAAAACCCATCCTTTCTTATTGGCTAATATTTTAAGTATTCTAAATTCAGTAGGTGTAAGGGATACAGGTTCATCTTTAACCTTCACTTCGTATTTCTGTAAATCAATTATTAATAGCTCATTAATTTTAATTAGTTTGGAATCCTCACCTCTTTTCTTTCTTCTCATCACTGCTTTTATTCGAGCGACCAGTTCTTTAGGAGAGAATGGCTTGGATACATAGTCATCAGCTCCCAATTCTAAGCCTAATATCTTATCGCTTTCATCCACTCTTGCTGTTAACATGATAATTGGTATTGAAGAGTAACGATCATCCTTTTTGAGATTGCGACATATCTCTATACCATCAATATCTGGTAACATTAAATCTAGTATGATTAGGTCTGGAGTTAATGTATCTAATGAGTCAAGGAAATCCTTACCATTATCAAATTCTTTATGCTTGAAGTTAGCTTTTTTTAAATGGGTGGAAACTAGTTCCAATATATCAGGTTCATCATCTACAATTACAATCATCTCATTCATTTTAAAAATCCTAATTATTTATTAATTTTATGAAGTATGAGTAAATTTTATACTAATTAATATATTTTCCAAAGAATAAATCCAAATAGTTAAAAAATAACTATCAGACAGATAAATGTTAATAAATTTTTGTTAAAAATAAGTTAATTTCACCATATTCTCAATTTTAACTAACTTATTTGAATAAAGTTAATGAAGTCATAAATCATGAAATCTAAATATATATATATTATAATATTAATCCTCATTAGTTTTACTGGATTTATCCATTCACAGAATAATAATGACAAAACAATTAATGAAAAATTATACACAATTGATGAATTAAATCTGGGTTTTACTTATGATTATTCTATAAAACAAGATTATGATGATGCTATTAGTAAACAGAATGAAGGTGAAAAAGAGAATTCTAATGAATATGCTATTAGGAAAAAGATTACAGAATTTATCCAAAATGAGAACTATGAAAAAGCTGAAGAATTATACCTAAGATTAATCGATTTATTTCCCAGAAAGGATAATTACATCTTATATGCTTCATTCCTTGCTAGAAGGCAAAGATATGCGGAAGCAGATACCATGTTCAGGAAAGCAGTATCTGATTTGAGTGAATTCTATAGAAGTTTGGAAGACTATTACATTAAGTTTAAAATGTTTGATGAGCTTTTAACTTTATATATAGATATTTATAGGCTAAGTGAATTCCCGGATTTTTATCTTTCTAAAAAAATTATAAAGATGTATGATGTTCTTAATAAGGAAAATCATAGGAAAGATTTTATTAAGGAATTACTTATATCCGATTCAGAAGTAATCTTCATCAATACATTATCTAATATTGTTAATGAGATTAAAAATGAAGAAGAAATCGATAATAGAATATACATTAATATGCTTATAGACCTAACTAAGGAAGAAATGTTGAATAAAACCAGAAAAATGGAAATTAAGAAAAAGCTGGGTGAGATTTATTTTAATAAACGAGAGTATGAAAAATCATATTCAGTATATAGAGAACTAATCATAACATATTTTACATTATTAAATGATAAATTAATAACGCAATTCAAAATTCAAACAACTTTAAATAAATTTATTGGCGAGTTCCTTAGTGTTAGAGAATATGGAATACTAATTAATATATACCAAATTATAATATCGAAAATAGAAAAAATAGACCAGGATATATTTATAGATTACTATTATAGATTAGCTCAAACATTAAAGTTAAACCAAGAGCTGAATTATTCTCTGGAGAAATATTATGAATTAAAGTATTGCATAGAAAAGATTAAAAAGGATGATGAATTCCTCACTATTGGTGACCTTAGGGCATATAATCTTATATTAAATAAAATAAACTATGATATTGCTGATATCCTATATCAGTTAAGAGATTTTGAGAAGGCTATATATCATATAGATGAAATTACTTACCCAGATAGATTTAACGACCACATCCTGTTGAAAGGTAAATGCTATTTAGCTATGGGGATGTTAGAAAAGTCCCAAGAAAGTTTACTGACCTCTTATAAGAATTATTCCATCCAAAATAGTGTACAGTCACTTTATTATCTGTCGATTGTTGCCATTCTTAAGGAACAGAAGATTAAATCCTTGAATTATATCGAAAATATTATAATTAACATAAAGTCTGATGAGGGACAACTGGCAAAAGAAGCATTATTAAGATATGAAATAATCCTATCTA
>CAYUUC010000128.1:0-9221 GCA_964447635.1 uncultured Spirochaetia bacterium | reverse complement strand
TAGGATAAGGTCTCTTATATCATTGCTTAAGATCAATGAATTTTCGTATAAGAGTATTCATTGTACATCAATTTTTCAAAAAGATTATATAAGCAAAACTTATATTATGTTTCTGCTGATGGATAGATTGTATTTAATATAATCGATGATATGATAGACTTGAAAAATCGTTTTATAAAATGATGTTTAATTCTTTGGCTAGCATTTCGATTTCTTTTAATTCCTTATCCAATTTACTTTCATTAGCTTTCTCTTTAGCTAGCTTTATTTTTTCTATGCCGTATTCCTTTTTGCCAGATTTAACCAAGTATTTGCTATACTCATACAAGGCAGGTAATAATGTTTCCAGATAATTGGTTTTTAATGATATGTTTATAGCTTGTTCAAAATAGGGTTCGGGCTTTTTATCAAAACCGGTTATATCCGTAATCTTCGAGAATAACACATCTAATTGTTCATCTAAATCAAACTGGCTCAATAGCAAAGCAATTCCAAGATAGGTCTTTCCATGTTCCACATCTGTTCCTATCCCTTTTATATTATTTAATGATAGTATAGCTGTTTCGATGGCTTCTTTGGGTTTACCCAATCTAACAAAAGTATTAACCATATATGAATAATTATATCCAAAAAGCCCCTTAGCTCCTATTTCCTTTTGAATATCCAAGGATTTATAATAATATTCCAAAGCTTTATCATAATCACTATTTTGAAAATTAACAATCCCGATACTACAATAGGTTATGCTAAGATTTCTTTTGTCGCTGATATCTTCAAATATATTCATGGCATTTTTATAATGTTCTAAAGCCTTATCATATTCCCCTTTAATACTTTCAATCTGACCAATATTTTGATTTGTAGAAGCAACCAATTGCCTATTACCCAATTCCTTACCAATATTCAACGATAAGTGATAATACTCTAAAGCAGAATCATGCTTACCTTCATTGGAATGAACAATTCCTAACAACATTAGGGTATTAGTGATACCTATCCTATCTCCTATGGTTGTACGGATATCATAAGCACTCTTAAGACTCTGTATAGATTCTTTAAAGTTCCCCTGATAAAAATTTACCACACCTATACTATGATATGATGAAGCAATACCTCGTTTATCATTCAATTCCTCTTTAATAGATAAGGATCTATTAAACAAATCGATTGCTTCTTGATAATTCCCCCGGTTGAAATTGATTAATCCCATACTATGTAAGCAATCCGATATTCCCTTCTTATTATCAAGCTTCTCAAATATCTTATATGCTTCTTGATATAGATTTAAAGCCTCATCGTATTGACTCTTATTATGAAATATTACGCCTTTTCTATTTAATGACTCAGCATAAACAACATCTGCATCTATATCCTTAGATATTTGAATAGACTGGGATATTGAATCCAAAGCTTTTTCATAATTACCCATTCTAAAGTGTATCCAGCCTAAATAAGATATGAAGAATGCTTCAGACACCCTATCATGCCGTTCTATGGTTATATCTAATCCATTATTGAGCTTTTCTATTGCTTTATCCCATGAACAGGTAAGTTCTAATATTTGCACATCTTTCTTATAGTATCCGATAAGTTTAGTTTTGTCTTTTACTAATTCAATAAGTTTGTCATAAATATATATTGCTTCACTGTTTGAGTAGTTATTAATAGCATAATCACCAGCTTTCTCATAATACTTTATAGATTTATCAAAGATCTCCGCTTTCTCATAATGATAAGCCAGTAAAGAATAATATGACTTTATCAAATCCTTATTATCCCCAAATAACTCTTCTATAGACTCACCCACTATCTTGTGTAAATATCTTATCCGGCTTCTTAGCTGAATATCATATGCTATTTCTTTAATTAAAAGGTTTGAAAAGGTATACAAAGTTTCTGATATTTGTATCCATAATACTTGATTAATTCCCGACTCTAATAAAGCGGGAACTTCATTTTCCTTAATAACTGTGGAAAAAATATTCTTATTTAAATCATTTTCTTCTGCTACCTCAATATTATTAAAAATGTCTTCTAAAATATTTATAGTCCTGGTGAGTATCGCCACATCAAAATCTTTTCCAATAACTGAAGAAAGCAATACTAATTCCTTTAATTTTACTTCGAGCCTATCTATTCTCGAAATCAATAAAGAATTAATCTCTTTAGGTATGCCTTTAGTGTCACTTTTCAGACTATACTTATTATTAAGCAATTCGACTGATTCATTCTCCAGTATATATAAACAGAATTGCTCTATATATAAAGGGTTCTTGTTACTTCTGGATATTATAAAATTCAATAAGTCAGAATCCGCGTTATATCCCAGCCAATTCTTTATTATTCCTTGTACCGATTTATCACCTAATGGTGAAAATATAATCTCCCTAGCTTGAATCCCCGTATTCTGGTAAGATAATACCGGTTTAGAACCATCATCATAATAACGACTGCTAGCGACAATCATAAAGGGATATTCTTCAATATTATTAAGCATATTTGATTTGACCTCTTCGGAGTCATTATCCAACCATTGGATATCTTCGATTTGTATTATGATGGGATTTATTAAACTTAGAGATTTAAAGAATTCTTTTATAGCGATAATAGTATTTTCAAAACGCCCTTTAGCATCTAATTCATCATATAAAGACCCCTCTTGGTAAATTCCTACTAAAGCTTTAATAAAGCATATTGTCCTCTCTAGCTCTTCTATCGTTTCGTCTATTCTATCATCATCGATATCCTCTAATAGTTCTAAGAATTCATCAAATGTATCTTCAAAGTTTTCCTCCTTCTCTTTTGTGTTCCTACAATCAGTTTGGTTGAAATATTGATTAAAGAAACCGATGAATGGAAGCATACTACTATTGAGTATGTTATCAGTATTCATTATACAAGTTTTGACTTTTGATAAATCGGAAGCATCTTCCAGATTTTGATTAATCTCATACAAAAACCGGGATTTACCAGCACCTGCTTCTCCATATAGGTATAGAATTCCAGCAAACTTCCTTTCATATAAAGGGCTAAGACATTCTCTAAAGAAGTCCAGCTCTTTTTCCCTTCCAAACATTTTTCCACGGTAAAACTTTTCTACATGACCTTCTCTCTTGGATAACAACTCAAAAACATTAACTGTTCCTAATTTACCTTTAAATGAAACAGACCCGATTAAGTCCATCTGAAACTTTCCTTTTGCCACATGAGCCACATCATCGGATAACCATATCTTACCCCATTTCGCTTCTATCATAAGTCTGGCGGATAAGTTGACTGTATCACCCAATACATCATAAACACACCTTTTGGGACTTCCTATAATACCAGCATAAACTGTTCCCTGAGTTATGCCTGCTCTGATTTTCCTCCTAAAATTATCCTTTACATCTAATACAAAGTTTAAAGCCCTTTCTACATTATCTTCGTAAGATATGGGAGCACCGAAGATTACTAATATTGTTCCCCCTTTATCACCAAAATCAATACCTTTTATATACCCACCATATAATCTGCTAATCTCTAATACCTTACTTATAAACTCATGTAACTTTTCATAATCTCTAAATTCTTTGAATGATATGAAAATACTGACGATATCTCTTAGTTCGCCTGTACCTGTGTAATTAAGTACTTTATCGGGGATGAACTTTTTTAATATATCGTTATTTTTTTCTTTTATAACAAAAGGCTCTAAATTATTATCAGTAATATCAACCTTCTTAACTTTATAGTATTCCTCTGCTGTATCGATAGATTCAAATTCGATGTTTTCTTTGCTCGGTAGATTATCAATAAATCTTTTATCGATTATAATATCCATTTTCTCAGAATGATGTTCGGAATAAGCACAACCATCTATCGCTTCCCCTTTAAAATAGAATGTTTTAATATCTTCTTCCCCAGCTATTCCCCATTTTACATCCCCATAAGATAAACCTAATTTTACATATAGTTGAAAATCCCCAAAACGGGTCTTTTGAAGACCTTTATTGATGAATAATTCATTTATTATTTTAGCTGAGTATAAAGCATTTATAAAATGATGACCTGGAAATATAGCAGTGAAAGCGTCGCCAGCAAAACCAGATACAAAACCTCCCGCATTATAAACAGCATCTATAATAAGTTTGAATAGCGAATTCAGGATACTAGACAACACTTCCGCTCCCTCCTTACCTTCTTTCATTAGTTTCTCTGTCATCGGAGTAAATCCTGATATATCCATAAACATGGTTATTGCTTCAATATTTCCACTATATGTATTAGCGGAATATTTATCATAAATAAACTGTGGTAAAAAATTAAGCATGGGAATGTATCTCCTTGAAATAAAATTGGCATCCAGTTTTTTATATAATTATAATTATATTTTAAAGAGTAAATGTGAATTAACCAAGTATATTTTATTTACTTTTTTCTGTATTATAATATAGATAAACTCTTTACGATAAACAGGCTTTCATCTCATAACAAAATCATTGTTTTTTTCATGAAGTCAATAAACTATACTCCTTAGAATAACCATTACCAAAATTTGAAATCCATACCGAATTTCTTATCTTATACTCATGATTAAGTAAAATGTCGATATCCGATAAAGCATGAAGGTTACCTTATGGATTTCCAATACAACGAATACCAGATACTGTTCATAACCCTCATACCCCTCCTGGTTATACTTTACATCGTATTCAGGATTAAGCGGAAGAGTGACCTGAACAGGATAGCTGACCGTATCGACATCGACAGGTTAGCTGATAGGAACAGGTTCGCCTCTATAGTAAAGTTCACCCTCATCCTGCTAATCGCCATACTTGCCATCTTCACCATGATGCGCCCCAAGTGGGGATCGAGGGCGGTGTCTATAACCAAGCAAGGCTTCGAGATTGTGTTCATGCTGGATGTATCCCCTTCTATGCTGGCAGTCGATGTTAAACCTGACCGATTGACGCAGGCTAAGACAGTGATAGCCGATATCGTTGATGAGCTTAAAGGGAATAGGTTTGCCCTAGTCCTATTCTCCGGACAACCCACCGTAGACCCACCACTCACCGACGATGTGAGGACTTTCAAGGAGTTCTACCTGGAGATAGCCAGCGTAGAACAAATCCCTGTTAAAGGTACCCGATACGAAGAAGCGATAAAGCTCGCCTCTGACATCTTCTCCAAACAACTCGACATGGGAAGAGCCATTATCATAGTGTCGGACGGAGAAGCCCACGACAATCGCAAAGGAATACAAGTAGCCGAAAAGCTCTACCGGGAGAGAGGTATTCTCACCTTTGCCATCGGTGTAGGAACAGAAGAAGGATCATACATACCACTTCCAGGTGGTCGCAAGAAGCTGAACAGTAAAGGTGATGTAGTCAATACAACATTGGAAAGAGACTACCTTAACGAGATTGCACAAAAAGGCGGTGGAGATTTCATCATTCGAAACACGTCGTATGACTCACTTCAACCCATTTTCAATAAGCTTAACCGACTTGAAAAGGGCAAGCTTGGAACGAGGAGTCTTGACGTGCTGAAAGACCAATATCAGTACTTCCTCTTGATTATCATAGCTCTGTTCATACTTTATTTATTCATTCCTGAACGGCGATTTAGCTTATTCAACCTCTTTCGTAAAAAATAAATATAAATCCTACCTTTCTGAATAGACATTTCAACACTATTGAAAACTTTTTTTGAAAAGTATTGACTTTTTTCATAAAGTGTGATAAATTACTTTATATGAAAAAGTAATTTGTGAGGTAAAAATGAACCAAAAAGATACAGCAACAAATAAAGATAGTGTAGAAAAGCTGAAAGAGTTGAAAGAGATTAAGAACATCATGAATAAATCAAGCTTCGATATATCCAAGAAAGCGGGATGGAGCTTTATCATCTGGGGTTCAGTGTGGCTATTAGGCTTTATGCTAACTCAGTTCTTATATGATAAAGCATGGATAGCATGGATATTCCTTGTAGCAGGAGGTGTCTTAGCTACGATACTGGTGGAGATATTCGTCTACCGAAAAAAAGGCCGTTCGGATTTTTCAGGTAATGTCTGGAAGGTTATCTTATCGATAATTGGAATCCTGTTTTTCGATACTTTAATCATATTCTCTTTCGATTTGACATCACACATAGAAATAACGATGATGTTGATTTACTCTAATGCTGTGATTTACTTCTTATTAGGCGTATTCAAGACAGAATTGCTCATAAGTCTTATGGGAATTATATCCGGTATCTCAATCTTCATTGCTGATATGTTTTTCCCTTCGCTATTCTATCTTTTCGCATCAATATTCTTCGGAGGTGTGTTCTTAGTCAGCGGAATAGGATTAGTATTACAGAAAGAGAAGCGATATGAGTGAGATAAACCCGATTATACATCAACCAACACGCTTGAAAATTGTCTCAGCCTTAGTATCATTGGAAGAGGGAACGAGAGTCGATTTCAGCTACCTGTTAAACTTGCTTTCACTAAGCGAAGGCAACCTTAGCACTCATCTCCGTGTACTGGAAAAAGAAGGGCTAATCTCTACCTCTAAGGAGTTTGTCAAACGTAGACCCAAAACATGGATTTGGATAACGGATAACGGAAGAAAGGAATTTGAAAACTATGTAAAAGAGCTTGAACAAATCTTTAAAGGAAATATAGAAGAAGAAAAGGAGTAAGTTATGAACTCAACTATTACTTTAGAAAACATCAAAAAGAACTTTGGTGAAAGGGAAGCACTGAAAGGTGTAAGCTTCTCCGTGGAGAACGGGGACATCTTCGGCTACCTGGGCTCTAACGGAGCGGGGAAGACCACAACCATCCGGGTGCTTCTCGACCTGCTCAAACCATCTGATGGTAAAGCATACATACTTGGACAGGATAATAGCTTATCTGATACAAGAAGACGGTTAGGTTTTGTCTTGGAAGCGGATGGATTATACAACAATATGTCTGCTGAAGAGAACCTCGTCTTCTACTCCAAGATATATGGTTTACCGGACAACAAAGACCGTATTGACCGGGTCTTAGACATGGTTGGTCTTAAGGACAGAGCTAAAGACAGGGTAGGCGGTTTCTCCAAAGGAATGAGGCAACGACTCGCCATCGCAAGGGCATTGGTTCACGACCCGGACGTGCTGGTACTCGATGAGCCTATGTCCGGCATCGACCCGTCAGGGCAAATCGAAGTAAGGAAGATACTGCTTAGCATCGTCAACGAGGAGAAGAAGACTATCTTCTTCAGCTCACACAATCTGGACGAGGTTCAGCGATTATGTAACCGGATCGCCCTAATCGACCGGGGTGAGATCATCCTTTACGGAGAGCTTAAGGAGCTTATGAAGCAGGGTGAGTCCAATGAGGTAGTCATCGATACAGAGCGAAATCCTTCCGATGAGGTATTGGACAAGATAATGCAGTCGGCAAAGCTTGGCTTGAAAGAGGCAAAGGCAACCCAGCTTGTATTTGATCCACAGGAAGGAACGGGTGTTCCGGACATCATTAGCTTCCTATCAAGTCTTGGAGTGAAGATAGAAGGGGTGAAGAAGAAGGAGTCATCCTTGGAGGAACTGTATTCATCAATCCTGAAAGAGAGATGTGAAGCATGATGAAAAACAATATCAAGATTTTGATGGTCACCAGTATAAAGAACAACCTTCGTTCAAAATCTTTCACACTGAGTTTGGTCTTCATCACGATAGGTTTGACTGTGGTGATAGTTGTATTTGGGGTATTGTTCATATTGAAACCAGCTTTGGAGGCATCCCCTATCGATAAAGGCGAGGTAGCCCAATACCTAAGCCTGATGCTCTTCGCCACCAGCATTATCGCTATGGGTATCAGCATCAATGTCTTTACAGCACAGCCTTTAGTCAGGGAGAAGACCCGTGGGGTTATTGAATCGATGTTGGTTACACCGCTTCGGGTAAATGATATATGGTTTGCCAAGAGCTTTGCGGTATATCTGCCGGGTTTGATTTTTAGCTGGATTCTTACACTCACCACACTTTTTACGGTTAATGCTATTATGATTGCTCCTGAGATTACTTCCTCATCAATCCGTGGATGATACTGAGTTCGTTCATCGGCATCCCGCTGATATACCTTTTCCTTAATCTTTTGGTTCACTTGGTTGGACTGATTGGCAATCCTATTTCGGGTAATGTAATAGCTCAGGTCTTCTTGCCGGTTTACGCCACTGTTGTAATCAATCTTGGTGTGAGAAGCATTTTAGATGTCACATCGTGGCTGTTCTTTCTGATTAACCTTATCATAGCGATTGTCGCTGGGGTTGCTGTTCTGTTCTTAAAACAATATCTAAAAAAAGAACGGATTGTACTGTCAGGTAGGAGTTGAACTTATGAAAAGGATGCATATTGTAATGAGTAGAGACCTAAAGGAGCTTCGGAAGAGTGTTGCCTTCAAGGTGATGATGTTAGTCTTTATCCTGCTGATGATTGGGGCATCCATCATCGCTATACTCTCTCTAAACGATGCTTACAGCAAGATAAGCAACTTAGCTCCCAATATCATTCGTGAGGTGATGGAACAGGTGGTAACGAGTTATGCCATCCCCGTACCGGCATACTTTTTGACGATGTTGCCATTCATAGTCTTTGTGTGGGTTTTCGTTTACGCTATCATGGGTAAGGAGAAAGCATCAGGCAACCTTGAGACACTTCTGGCTACCCCTTTAAGCCCCAAGTCTATCGCATTCGGGAAGAGTGTTGCCATTTTCCTTCCAGGAATGGTGATTACTGTGGTGTCTTATCTCTTTGTGGTATGGGCATTAAACATCGCAAGCTCTGTGTTGATGTCTGAAGTGATGATTGTATTTCCCCTTCCTGTTCTTGTGACTTGTCTGGTAACCAACCCGCTTATGTTCCTCGCTTTCATCCTGCTGACCAACATCCTCGCCCTATTCAAAAGTCCGGATATAGCTATCATTCCCTCTTTCCCCATCGGTTTCGGATTGATGCTGGGTATCCGGATAGGGTTAGGTCTTGAGGTGATAGATATGGCTTCGTGGGCATTCACATTGTATTACTCATTGGGAGCTTTGGCGATGTGGTTGCTGACGGTTTTTATGTTCAGGTTTTTGGATAAGGAAAAGATTGTCTTATCCGGTAAGAGCGGGTGATATCATCTGACATAAGCCTACCTATCATATAAAGAAGATAGGTAATGCAAAAAAAGTTAGTGATTTTCAAATTTTTTATTATATTTAATT
>CAYUUC010000127.1:0-9346 GCA_964447635.1 uncultured Spirochaetia bacterium | reverse complement strand
CTGGGCGGTTAATACCGTGCTTATACCTATTAGGATAATCATTATAATTGATATGGTTAATATGTTACTTTTTTTATTCATAAATCTAATCCTCCGATTTTTGTTTTTATTTCAATATATTAAATTCTCTTTTTAATCTTATTTCTATAAAAAAGCTTAGCCAGCATTGGAAATACGAAGATACTGCTCAGGAAACACAAGGTCAAACCTATGGTTGTAATTTGACCGATACCAGCAAGACCTGTATGAACAGAGAAAATGAATGTCCCGAATGCCAGTATTGTTGTCAGAGTAGTCAATAGTATAGACTTTCCGGTAGAGGATAGGGCTTCCATCAAGTTGAATTTTGACTGTACCATTCGGAAGAATATATGTACAGAATAAGCTATACCAAGTCCTATAATCAAAGGGAATGCCATGATATTAACAAAGTTCATCTTAATATTCAACAAGCTCATTAAGGTTAATGTTGATACTATCGATATTAGAAGACTAAACGAAGTAAGAATAGTTCCTCTTAAACTGCGGCTGGCTAATGCTTGTATTAAAACAACAATTCCGAAGGCGATGAGCGAAGCTGTAAGCAAGTCCGGCATCATATGCTTATTGATGAAGTCCCACAGCTTAATCATGCCTACACCGGTTACATTAAACTTAGACTCCAGCTTCTCTATATCTTTCATATATGGTCCAAGCACATCTTCATCCCAGATGTAACCCGCTGGAGGGACCACGATAAGGTACTTACCGCTATCCCAATTAACATAGTTCTTAATCACAAATTCGTAGTATTGAGCGATAATTTTATTAGAAGTGCCGAACATTCCAGACTTCTCGGCATATTTTTTAATGTATTTATCGAGTGTTTCTATATTTCTATCCCAGCCTTGTTTTTCCATTGTGCTTATCGCTCTTCTTGCATCCATAACCATGCTTGTGTTTATGGTTGGGTAGACTTTTGTTCCATCTTCGTTAGTACTGGAAAGTTCCTGTCTGAAGTCAATTAGCTCCTGATGGCTGTTCAGTACGAAGAAGGTTTGAGAATCCGAGCTTTCATATTTCTTTTCCAATTCCCGCTGGAGTTCTAATCCTTCCAGACCTTCCACTTGTATCTTCATTATGTCTTCTTCCCTCTCTAACCCTTGTATATAATAGAATCCTGCTACGGAGATGATTACTATTATTATCCCAATAATAGTTCCAGGCGTAGACAAAGTTAATCTACCCAGCTTTACGAACTTTTCTTCACGGAGATATCTACCTTTGTCTGAATTATGTTTCCTTTCCCGCCAGGTAACCAGTATAGGAAGGAGGTATATCATAGCGAGGAAAACCGTTATCACTCCGATTGAGGTGATGATACCCATATCACGAAAACCTTTTATAGAGGATACCAACAGACTGAGGAAAGCAAATACGCTGGTCAATACCGAAACCAAAAGACCGATGCCAATGCTGTTGAAGGTCTCCCTTAATACCTCGCTTTGAGGAGCATCAGAACCAAGTTCCCCCCTCGCTTCTCCATACCTCACACCAAAATGAATGGCATAATCTATACCAAAACCAAGCAAGACTATTGGAGTTATTAGGCTTAGGATGTTATATTGTCCTGAGATTACTGAGAAGACTCCAAACATAACCACAATACCAATTAAAAGCGGCAATATCGATAATATAGGATAGACTATACGTTTTAGTCCAATAAGGAATATCAACAAGATGCCGATTAGAGTTATTGCTATCATTAAGCCGAAGTTGTTGGTTAAAGCATCGTTCTCTTCTAATTGTAAGATAGGGAAACCGGTTGAGCTTATATCAAGATTGGGGTAATTATCCTTAATATCGTCCAAAGTAAATTTAATGGTTTCTGCGAATATGGTTGTGTTTTCGAGGTCTGCTATGGATATAGCTGGTGTCACTGTGATGATATACATTTGTCTATCTTTTGAAAGGCTCATCTCATCTGAATATATAATACCACTAATTAACTCGTCCATATTCTTATCAGTTAGTGATGATGGAGATGGTTTATCGGAGAGTAGTATATCGTTTAGGTTCTGGGAGAAGGTTTTTGCTCTTTCTACAAATTCGTTCAGAATTTCGTTAATCTTATTTTCCAGACTATTCAATTTATCTAGGATTTTGTTTTTGGATGATTCATTATCAAATTCTAAATTTTTTATAAAATTGATTTTTTGATATGTAGAAAGGTTTTGTGTGATATGTTAGGTTAATTCATCTTTCTTTTCTGGGTTAAGTTTATCTACATGGTTAATGATAATTGATAGTTGGGATTTATCCAGTTTGTTTAATTTCCTATAGATTGATAGGCGTTTTTCGTTATCATAATCTTTTAATATATTAAGTATTTTTCTCCTATCATCTTTTACCATTCCTTGTAAGGAATTTAATAGGTTTTTTCTGTCTTTTTCCTCCATCAATCTTAACATATCTATAGTTATGTCTAATGTTTCTTTATCGGTTAGAGTTGCGAAGAAAGCGTCCGGGTCTGCATATTCCTTATATATAATGATGAGTTTATCCTTAGCATGTTTCGTATTTACATTACTGCTATGTATTGTGTCATAAACGGTTTCGTTGAACTGATTATATAGATCTTCTACTTCCTCTCTTATTTCTTTTTGGGGTTGGGTTCCTACGGTTACTGTACCAGAAACATTGAAATCCTTCATCACTTCATCTAGCTTATTCAATGCTTCTATATTATGTCCTAGGATCCCTTTAAACTGGAAGTCGACTTTAGCGAATAAAGCGGTAGAAATAAGAGATAGGGCAACCAGAATAATGGTGATTATGATAACAACCCTCTTATGTTTAGTAGTAGCATTGACAATATGTGATAGTAATTTACTTTTGATTGATTTCTCATCATATATGGTAGGTTGTTCTTTTGTTTCTCTTATTTCCATAGATATTTCTCCTTTAATTTTAATGATATGTTAAATCTAATCCCTCCAGTTATTGGAGAGTCAAGTGTTAAATAAATATTTTTTTATCATAGGATAATAAATACATAGGTTAAGCTTTATTTATTCACCAAACAATAAAAAGTTTAGAATCGGAAAAAGAAATTCCAAATCAGCTATTTCTTATCGGTGATGTTTCCCCACTTCCATTCGATGTAAACTTCAGATTTTAACAATTCCCGAACCACTTCTCGATTGCGTGACCCTCTGGTGATATCCATATTATTATACACTATGATTATCCCGCCGGGGAAAACCGCATCTTTAAACCCACCGCGGTCCAGCATATCCGAGAATATGCTTATATCATCGATTCGATTGTGATGAAGGTTAAGATAAGTAAGGTAAACCATATCAGAAAGCGGGGTTATATCGGCAATCTTATTATCATGAAGCATAAGAGAGGTGAGTCTAAACAATGATGATAAAGCATCGATATCAGTTAATCCATTCTCAGCAAGATATAACCTTCGTAGCCTAACCAGAGAACTTAATGGGGAAATGTCTTGAATACTATTTTCACTTAGGTATAGCTTTCTAAGTTTTCTTAGATATGATAATGCTTCTATATTCGTAATCTGATTCTCCTGAAGGAATAAATCCTCAAGAACCCGTAGATTGGATAAAGCAGTGATATCGCTAATCTGATTTTGGTAAAGGAAAAGGACTTTAAGCTTAACAAGATTGGTTAAGGGGGAGATGTCTTCGATGTTGTTCCTATGTAGGTCGAGACGCCATAGATTCCTCAAGGAAGAAAGCGGAGATATGCTGCTTATCCGATTATAGTAAAGCTCTAACTCCTCCAGATACCTCATTGAGCTAAGTGGGGATAAATCTTCAATATAATTATAGTTAACAGAAAGGAAGCGTAACTCTTTCAGAGGGGAAAGCGGTGATAGTCCTGTAATAAGATTATTGTCCAGTTCCAGCCATTCCAGATTGGTTAGTGATGATAGGGGTTTTATGTTTGATATTCGGTTATCAGAGAGGTCAAGCTCTTTCAAGTTGGATAAACTGGATAGAGGAGTAATGCTAATGATATTGTTATTGTAAAGTGTTAATGATTCGAGGTTTACGAAATGCTCAATCCCATTTATACGATTGATATCCAGATAATGAAGATTAAGTTCTGTTATAGACTCCACATCATTCTTATATATAAGCTCATCCTCACTTTTTCCAAGCATCTTCCTTATCGCTTCAGCCATACTCCTGTCTGGGAAGTTGATCCCATCATCATCCTTTTCATCCTGGGTTTCTTCACTGGTGTCCTGTTGGTCTCCGGTGTCGTTTTGGCTTTCATCATCATTGTCCTGTTCATCCTGGCTAATCACTGGATAGCTGAATAGCATAAATAAAGCAATAAGTATTACTATTAAGATTAATGATGGAATAAGGTTTCGACTTTTCATAAACATAAAACCCTCAATGGAAAGTGAAAAGTGGAGTCTGCTGGTGATAAGCTAATCAATCACTCGCAGAACATGAAAAAAGCTATTTTTTACGGCTATTTCTAATCGCTTGGATAATCCTTGAAGCCGCTTCTGGTATGTTAGTCCCCGGTCCAAACACTTCGGCAACACCAGCCTTGTATAGGAAGTCATAGTCCTGTTGAGGGATAACACCACCAGCAATAACCACGATATCATCTGCACCCTCCTCCTTCAGCTTTTCGATGAGTTGAGGGACTAGCGTCTTGTGTCCAGCAGCGAGACTTGATACGCCTATTACATGAACATCGTTTTCGATAGCCTGTTTCGCAACCTCCGCAGGTGTCTGGAACAATGCTCCAATGTCCACATCGAATCCAAGGTCAGCATAAGCGGTAGCCACCACCTTAGCCCCTCTATCGTGTCCGTCCTGTCCCATCTTTGCTATCATGATTCTTGGCTGTCTGCCTTCCTCTTTGGCAAAATCTTCAATTTCCTTTTTAGCCTTTTCGAAACCTTCATCATCACCGGAGTATTCAGAAGCATAAACGCCGGAAACCTTTTCCACAGAAGCAACATATCGTCCCCATGCCTTCTCTAGGGCATCTGATATCTCCCCTACGGTGGCTCTTGCTCGTGTTGCGATGACGGAGAGCTCCAGCAGGTTACCCTTACCGGACTTAGCTGCTTCGGTGAGTTCGTTCAAGGCTTTCTCTACGGCTTTCTGGTCTCGGGTTTCCTTTATTTTATTGATTCTTGCTATCTGTTTTTCTCTCACCGCAGTATTATCGATATCCAGCACATCGATAGTAGCGTCTTCCTTCTCTAGCCTATACTTGTTGACACCGATAATTGGATACTTCCCTTGGTCTATCTGAGCCTGTCTTCTCGCCGCCGACTCTTCTATCTTTAGCTTAGGCATTCCGCTTGCGATGGCTTTGGTCATTCCGCCGAGGTCTTCCACTTCCTTAATCAGCTTCTCAGCCTCCCTAACCATGTCTTGAGTGAGTTTCTCCATGATATATGAACCGCCGAATGGGTCTACCACCTTAGGTATACCGGACTCTTCCTGTATGATGATTTGAGTGTTCCTCGCTATCCTTGCGGAGAAGTCTGTTGGCAGTCCGATAGCTTCATCAAGAGCGTTGGTATGAAGGGACTGTGTTCCGCCAAAGACTGCCGCCATAGCCTCAATCGTGGTTCTAATGACATTGTTATAAGGGTCTTGCTCGGATAAGCTCCATCCTGATGTCTGGCAGTGTGTCCTGAGCATCATCGACTTCGGGTTCCTCGGGTCAAAGTGGTCTTTGATGATCTTCGCCCAGAGTGTCCTTGCCGCTCTCAGCTTCGCCACTTCCATGAAAAAATTCATTCCAATACAGAAGAAGAATGACAGACGGGGGGCAAAGTCGTCTATGTCTAATCCCGAATTCACCGCAGTCCTGGCATACTCCAACCCGTCAGCTAGGGTGAAGGCAAGCTCCTGAACGGATGTCGCTCCAGCTTCCTGCATGTGATAGCCGCTTATGCTTACCGTGTTGAACTTCGGCATGTTCTTCGATGCGTAGGCTATGATGTCGCCAACGATACGCATTGACGGTTCAGGCGGGTATATGTATGTGTTCCTAACCATGAATTCTTTTAAGATATCGTTCTGGATTGTCCCCATGAGCTGTTCATGCTTGACGCCCTGCTCTTCAGCAGCTACGATGTATCCAGCCATAACCGGCAGGACAGCACCATTCATCGTCATGGATACGGACATCTTGTCCAGAGGTATGCCGTCGAAGAGTATCTTCATATCTTCGACAGAATCAACAGCCACGCCTGCTTTACCCACATCACCTTCCACACGCTGATTGTCGGAGTCGTATCCTCTGTGTGTTGCTAGGTCAAACGCTACGCTTAGCCCTTTCTGACCTGCTTTCAGGTTACGCTTATAGAATGCATTGGACTCTTCCGCTGTGGAGAAGCCTGCATATTGCCGTATAGTCCAGGGACGGACTGTATACATGGTTGCATAAGGTCCTCTGGTGAAAGGGAACTTACCGGGCATGCTCTCTTCAAAGTCTATCTGTTCTAAGTCCAGCGAGGTATAGAGTGGTTTTACATCGATGCCTTCAGGGGTGTGCCATGTAAGCGCATTGTAGGCATCATCTTTCTTCGCCTGTTTGTTGGCTAGTTGCCTCCATTCCTCGAATCGTTTTCTTACTTCTTCTTTATCTAACATAATCTTTCCTTTTTATCCTCGTAAAAATGCGTTTTTTAATATGATAACAAAATCACCACTAAAATAAAAGAATAGCTTGTAAAAATGGATAAATTTATTATGGTTTAATATCAAACCAAAATTTAGCAGTGATAAGTATGAACCGGCTAAAATCCCTGCTGTTCTTTGATAACTTCTATATCATGTCTTATTTTAGTATATCCTACCAAGCAACAACCTACAATTACAAAACATAGTCTATTTAAAATTCAACAGAAAATAAATGGAACATTCCGTATACATCATCTTATCATACATATATTATTCAGGTTAACCCGAGCCCATTGCTATTGATGAGGTGGCGGGAGATAAGATTAAAGTGATAGAAATAATGAATAAGCAGTTTTCTATTTGAAATTATATAATAATATTTTTATCAAGAGACTTTATATTATTTAACTATATAAATAATATACTAAAATTTTATAAAATATAGTTTTTTATATGGTTTTTGGAATAATTTATAAAACATTGGGTTAATGATATAAAAACCATTAAAATAACCTATAGGAAGTTTATATAATTTAAATTAGGAGTAAATATTATGAAAAAGACAATATTTTTAATATTAGCTGTATTATGTTTCATATTTCTAACAGCTTGTAATGGAAGCAATACAGAAAATAATATCAACAATACAAATGAAAATACAAATACCAATAATTTAAAAGATAACCCCAATAATTTATCTAAAGACAATTTTAAGATATCAAAAGAAACATTAAAAGCTTTATATGTAGACTTATATACATATGAAGATATGAATATTGAGTACATTACAACAAAAGATTATCTATTTGATGAAGACGGAAAATTAATCGATACCGAATATTCTGTTGATGGTATAGTGTATATCTATGACGGAATGAATGATGACCGCAGTAATATCATAGATGAAAGACCTTTAACAGAAGAAGATGATAAATTATTTGAATATCATAATTCACAATATTACTTAAAAAATTTTGATGACTTCTTAAATTACTTTAAAGACCCCGGTAATACAGTAGACCCGCAAGGCGAAGTAACTTTAGATGATGAAGGAAGAGTAATTAAAGATAAATACAAAATAGAAGCCGGTAATGTAATAGTTGACGAATATGAATATGACGATCAGGGAAGATTAATAACGATTATCCGTAATAGTGATGATGATTTCTATTCTACCTCTTCATTTACTTATGATGAACATGATAGAGTTGTGAAAGTAGTTTGGAGAGGCGGTGAATTAGGTTACAGAGATACATATTACACATATAATGACATAGGACTGTTGGTTGAATTATTCCGTTCATCAAGAAGTGATACTAGGGATGGTATGGATTATACAGTCTATTTTGAATATGTAGAAAAATAGCCTACAATCTCTATCATATACCAATTTATTGTATATGGAACAATTTATATTACTTTGTATTAATAAAACTATGATCATAAAACTAAGACTGTAGGAAGTTTATATAATTTAAATTCAGGAGTAAATATTATGAAAAAGACAATATTTTTAATATTAGCTGTATTATGTTTCATATTTCTAACAGCTTGTAATGGAAGCAATACAGAAAATAATATCAACAATACAAATGAAAATACAAATACCAATAATTTAAAAGATAACCCCAATAATTTATCTAAAGACAATTTTAAGATATCAAAAGAAACATTAAAAGCTTTATATGTAGACTTATATACATATGAAGATATGAATATTGAGTACATTACAACAAAAGATTATCTATTTGATGAAGACGGAAAATTAATCGATACCGAATATTCTGTTGATGGTATAGTGTATATCTATGACGGAATGAATGATGACCGCAGTAATATCATAGATGAAAGACCTTTAACAGAAGAAGATGATAAATTATTTGAATATCATAATTCACAATATTACTTAAAAAATTTTGATGACTTCTTAAATTACTTTAAAGACCCCGGTAATACAGTAGACCCGCAAGGCGAAGTAACTTTAGATGATGAAGGAAGAGTAATTAAAGATAAATACAAAATAGAAGCCGGTAATGTAATAGTTGACGAATATGAATATGACGATCAGGGAAGATTAATAACGATTATCCGTAATAGTGATGATGATTTCTATTCTACCTCTTCATTTACTTATGATGAACATGATAGAGTTGTGAAAGTAGTTTGGAGAGGCGGTGAATTAGGTTACAGAGATACATATTACACATATAATGACATAGGACTGTTGGTTGAATTATTCCGTTCATCAAGAAGTGATACTAGGGATGGTATGGATTATACAGTCTATTTTGAGTATGTAGAAAAGTAAATAACAAAACAAAGCCTCCTGAATAAATCAAAACTACCTGCTATCTAACAATTTTAATAACAAATGTTCTAAACAAGCCATTTATTTAAATAAATAATCACTATAATCATTAATTATACTTAATTATTCATGAATAAATTTCATGGTGATTTAATGTACCAAATACTTAATAAGCATTATCATGGTTTTTTAAATCTTGATATGGTTTTTAAATTTTATGTTTCCTAAACTTCTATATTTAATTACTATTATAATAATAATAGTTTCGATTACTATTATTATTATAATAGTTCTTCTGTATGAGAATAAAATTTTTCCTTCTGTGAAATTTCTGGTTTTAAAAGAGACCCTCCTAATATCC
>CAYUUC010000126.1:0-9353 GCA_964447635.1 uncultured Spirochaetia bacterium | reverse complement strand
TCCCCACCCATGAACGTTCCTACCTATGCATTACTGTTTCGTAGCAACACTAACAAAGCAGAATAAGAGTTTAAAAAAAGCTACACTAAAAGAAATGGATGAATATTGGGAAGAAAGTAAACAGGCAGAAATTTAGATTAAATATCATCATTAAATTATATAAAAGCCTTCACTATTTTTAAAAGTTATAAGTAATATATCTATGAAATATGTAATTCACTATTTGTTCGTTATATTAGGCTATACCTAATAAAACAAGGAGAAGAAAATGAAAAAGGTAAGTTTATTGATTTTATTATTAATCATTTTCGTGGGATTATCCTCTTATATAGTATCACAAGATAATGAAGAATATCGAGATATAGTTCTAAAAATATCAATAGGTATGGTAGAAAAAGGAATCCCAGAAGATTCAGACCAGATATACTATCAGCGAGTAAGACCAGGAACAATACTTAGAGAAGGTGAATACCTAAAAACCAGCGATAGTAGCAATGCCACATTACAAATAGGTGAGGATGTGGTTAAAGTAGAACAAAATACTACATTAAAACTTGATTATGTAGAAGATGGCGGAACAGCTCTAAGTATACTTCATGGAGCAGTGTTGACAAAAGTATCCAAACTAACAGAAGGCGGTCAATTTAATGTAAACTCTCCTTCAGCTGTAGCTGGCGTCAGAGGTACTTCTTTCAGATTCAGTTATAATAGAAAGACCACAGAAGGTTCAGTAACGGTAAGTGATGGAATCGTAGAAGTCGGGAATAAAACCGTAAAGAATAAATCCATCCTGCTTAATAGAAACCAGAGAATATCTATTAAGAAAGAAACAGACCCCACAGATGCTAAGATTGAAACTATTACCCCCGATGTTAAAGGAAAATCAGCTGAAGACTTAGTTAGCGAACCTGATGAAATAGATGCGGATCTTTATGATAAAGATTTTGATATTGATTATTAATTTTATATTTAGTAGAGTTTTATTAAACTTTTCAAATTGTTAGAATGAATATCATAATCATATTGAGATTCAGCTAATAGAATAATCTTATTAATAAATGGTCTTTTTTTGAGATAAGCAAGGATAATTTTAAAAAATACATTGGATAGTGTTCCAATATTGACCTTTGTTAAATACTCAGGGAAATAGGAAAAAGTGATGCTTTTTAACCCATTTCTATATGCTAAATCGAGAGATGATGAAAAAGATTGGGCAAAGATAGCCAATTTTTGAGTTTGATTATGTTTCTCATCGATGGATATAGCATTTATAAGATAATCGATTTTTGGTAAGTTTTGGATGGGACTTATAATAGCATTACCTAATTGTAGGGACTTTTCTTCTGTAGATAGAATTTCATCTCTATTGACATGTTTCATCAATTTTCCTGTTAACCCGATAGATAAGTCTAGATATCTAGAGTTGAAGATAACTATAGCATCGGATTTAATATTTAATGAATATGTTTCTACGATAAAAATTTCGATTCTAGTATTGTCTAATATGGCTATCATTTTAATAAATAAAAACAACTCATTTTTTAATGAGCATATAATTCTATTTTTATTTTGTATTTCATATAAATTTATTATATTTATAAATATATAAGGATTTATAATAATAACAATAATTATCAGCAATTATCTATTTATAATAGCTTTCTATAGCTGTCGATAAGGATCTTGGGAGTCAATTCTCAAACAACAAGGGAATTGGCTTCTTTTTTTTTACCTTTTTTTAGACTACCTTATTTAAACTTAAACCTATTATTAGAAAAAAATTTTATTTAATCACTATTAATTTTTCTTAATTTTTCTTATCTTTTACTCATGTAAAAGCTTTTTTATTATTCAAGGTCAATTTTATTGCATTAATTATGTTTAATATTAAAGAGTATTAATATTAAGATAGTAAAAGGAAATTTTATGAAAAAGATAGGGATTATCATTTTTATATTTATAATAGTGTTTAATTTATCTTGCCAGGAAGAGAAAGAAGAAATTTACCCGCCATTAACCATAGAAGAGATATCGATGGAGACACTCTGGAAAAGGATTACTGAAGAATCAAATTATAAAACATATCAATTCTGGCCTAACCATGAAGGATTCAAAAGAGGGCAATTTCCACATGGTGCATTCCACAAGATTTATATCAATAATACACTATGCAATCACTTACCGGATGAAGAAAGAACCCTAATTGATGGTTCTATTATCGTAAAAGAAAACTATGATGCCCAAAAAAACTTTTTGGCTATTACTGTAATGGCTAAAGTAAAAGGTTATCATCCAGAATCAAATAACTGGTTTTGGGCTAAATATGACCGGGAAGGTAATCCTTTAGCCGTAGGTCCAGAAGGAAAAGAAGGTGTATTAAATGGATGTATAGAATGTCATGGTGGGAAAAAGGATAACGACTATGTTATTGTTCATCCATTAAATAAGCCTTTAGAATGATTATCACTATCTTATCAAAGAATTATAAGGAAAATTTATGAAAGTTAATTCAATACAATTTAAAATTGCTTTGTTGATTTTTATTACTCTTATAGGAACTTTAGTGGTGGTCTTATTCTTCACAATTAATAAACATCAGAATGATTTAATAGACACGAATAATACTACTTTATCCACTACCACTGAACAATTGAATATTACCATTCGAAATATCATGTTAGATGGAGAAGCCCCGCTTGCTGTGAATACCTTAAGGGATATGAATGAGATAACCACACTTAATGAAATTGATATATACCGAAAATCCGGTGTTCGTGCTTTCAGTGATTATTCAACTCTTCAGAATGTTAATAATATAATTGAGCAAAAAGGTTATGAAAGCTTCCCACAAACCGAAAGATTAGAACCAAAAACTCTAGATAACCAGTATTTTAGACGGATTTTGGAATCCCCTACTCCTATCCCAGTAGATTCTTTAGAAAAAGGAATGATTGAATACTATTTTCCAATACTGAATTATAAACCAATGGGTTGTACCGATTGTCATGGAGAAGATCATTATATTCGAGGTATAGCATATATCAATATTTCCACAGATGTTTATAAGAGGATAAATAATTCAAGTACGTTTTTAACCATCATATTCGCTGGTACAGCTATAGTTTTAATTATTATCCTTATTTATTTCCTAAGAAGGCTAATAGTTAATCCATTATTGGATATTGGTAAGACTGTCAATAGAGTTGGAGATGGTGATTTTAGTGCTAGAGTTAATATCAATAAGAAGGATGAACTTGGTCTATTAGCTAGTAAGATTAATAATATGATTACTAATGTAGAAGAGAGATTCCGCCTTTCCAAATATGTATCAAAAACCACTGATAAATATATAAAACAACATAAGGAAATAGAAGAAGGGGAAAAGAAAATACTAACCTTGTTATTCTCTGATATTAGAGGTTTTACATCATACTCGGAAACAAATGAACCTCAAGTAGTGGTTAAGAATCTGAATCTGATTTTACAGACACAAGCCTCTATCGTAGAGAGTTACGGCGGGGATATAGATAAATTTATTGGTGATGAACTCATGGCTGTATTCCAGGATGAACATACCGCTATCTTAAGTGCTATTGATATGATTAAAGCCGTTTTGGATACAAATAAGGAACATTCTATAGACCTACATGTCGGTATTGGTATCAATTCCGGGGAAGTCATATCAGGTAATATTGGTAGTAAGAATCGGCTGGAATATGCAATTATTGGTGATACGATAAATCTCGCTTCAAGATTGTGTGATATTGCTAAGCCTGATAAAATTCTGATTTCAGAGGATATTTATCGCAATCTAAAAGATAAGATTAAATCAACCAAATTACCAAACCAGAAGATAAAAGGAAAGAAAAAGAAAATAGATATCTATGTCCTAAATTCATACAAAGACCCCAAAACAGACAAATGGATAATCCTGGAAAAAGAAGAAAACATACTTAAAGAATACTTAACATTTCCATTTAAGGATATGAACAAGAAAGATAATCCAGACCATCATTAATCATAGAATATTTCTACAAGATGAAAGCCATTAATAGAGTAACCAGACCTACAATAATAGCACCTCCTAAGCTAATAGCGACAATGACCAGTTGTTGTCTGATTCTAACTTTTGATTGTCTTGCCACGCTTTCATCGAGAGAGTCTGTTACTCCATCAGCAATGTTTTTGGTAAATGTTCTAACAGCATCTTGGGTATCATTAGCGATGTTAGATATGTTCTTGGCTATCATAGAGGCAACCACACTTAATGCGGCAACATCATCCACGAATCCTGCTACTGGTATTATATCAGGAACAGCATCTACAGGAACGAGGAGATAAATAACAGCTCCTATAGCTGCTAATTTTAATCCTGGGTCGGATTTTGGGTCTTTAATATAATTCCATACATTCTTTGCTAAACCGCCTATCTTCTTTGTTATATTGTTATCAGATTTTGATGTTTTCTTTACTAGTTTATCAGTCTTATTCTCTAGCTTATCAACATATTCCTCATTTTGTCCTTTTTTATAAGCAAATTTTATGAACTTATCTAGAAAAGTGAATATCCGATGTTTCTTTTCTTCTTTATTCATCTGTTCAATTTTTTCAATTTCTTTCTGCTTCTTTCGAGGGCTCATAAAACCGAAACGCTTTCTATGTTCTATACTCTTTTCAATCTCTTTATCTGTTAGATCTTCCTTGGATGATAACTTTTTCTTTTTAAAGAATAGAAAGTTTTTATCTTTATCATCTGCTTTTTCGACTTTACTTTCTTTTTTGACAAACATACTCCCCATACTCCTAAGACTTAATTTTATCTTTCATAGCTTTCCTAGCGTATTTATTAGCAAGATTATTATAATAAATTTTAGAATGAGCTTTAACCTTATCCCAGCTTATAATATAATCCTGCTTAAAATCTAAGATAGAAAGCCATAGGTCTTTATTTCTACGGTCTTTCCCGGATTTTGTTTTCCAATTATTCTTAATCCACTTATCAATCCTGCCTTTATTTATAGAATCAACAACCAGGCTACTATCCGAATGAATAATGATATTCTTTTTCCCTTTACAATATTTTAATCCTTCGATAACAGCAATTAATTCCATTCTATTATGAGTAGTATCAACTTCACATCCATTTATTATATCTACGTAATCACCTTCTATCACAATACATGCCCAACCACCAATCCTGCTTTTCTCATCACAAGCCCCATCAGTATAAATCTCAATTGGTTCATTATTTATTGATTTCATGATTTATCCTGCTTTAGCATTCTTAATCTCACTTACAGCTAGTTTATCTACTCTATCATTTAACTTATCTTTTGAATGACCTTTTACCTTTATCCATTCAATATCGTGTATATGGTTTAATTTCACCAGTTCATCCCATAAGTCCTGGTTTGCTACTTCTTTTCTACCTAATGTTTTCCACCCATTAATCTTCCATTTATTAATCCAACCTTGATTAAAAGCATTTATAATATAATTACTATCTGAATGTAATAACACTTTACATGGCTCTTTTAATGCTGATAAAGCATTTATTATAGCCATCATTTCCATACGGTTATTAGTTGTATCGCTTTCATATCCCGATAATTCCTTCTCTTTACCCTTGTAGATAAGTAAAGCCCCCCATCCCCCCGGACCGGGATTACCACTACATGCTCCATCAGTATAGATTATCACTTCTTTCATAATTACCTTTTAATAAATGTCTTATTTATAAGTTAATAATACATGGGTTTTATTGTAAATTTTACATTATATTATTATTCTATCTAATATTAAATCTTGAGAACTTTCCAAGAGGCTTCGACTTCTTTACCTTAACTAGTTTCGGGAATAATAGAATTATAGATGGTAAGAAAATAAGAGTAGCTATTGTCGCATTAGTCATGGTTAAAGCAACCAGGATTGCAAAATTCCTTATAGGTAAAAATGTGGAAAAGATCACCACAATAAATCCAAAAATCAATGCTAGTGATGTGAATATGATGGGTTTGCCGGTTTGTTTTAGTGTAGAATAGATTATCTGCTCGTTATTATCTTTCTTATGATGTTTCCTATACCTTCTAAAATTAAGCATAAAGTGTATCGTATCATCAATACCTATTCCTATAGCGAAAGCAGTAATTAAACTCGTCCCAATATTTAATACGATACCGGTATAACCCATAATCCCAAAATTAATAATCACCGCTGTAGCCAATGGTACTATGGATAGAAGCCCTATTTTAAAAGAATCAAAGAGGAAGGCAGTGACTAGAACAATAACAACAAGCGAAAAAATAATCGATATCATTTGACTATTTACGATGTTCCGCTGTATATCCATGAATAAGATTGATCCACCTGAAATGAAGAAATCAATTTTATCCATATCAAAATTCTCTTTAATGTATATAGTAAGGTCATCTTTTAGCCTTTTAAAGTCACCCGAGTTAATAAGCCTATCATCGATGTTTTTAAGCTTCATGGTTATTCTAAGTTTATTCTCAGCTGGACCTAAGAAACCTTCTAATGTATCGGGGACTCCATCCTCATTTTCATCCTCACCCTGAAAAAAGCTCCTATGGTCTCTTACTAATTTATCGTCTTCTGGTATTCTTTCATATTCATGCTCACTATTATGCCAGGCGTAGTTAAATCGCTTTTCTATATCTACGTAGGAATAACATCTTCCTATTCCTTTTAGGGTCTCGGCATATTCCATTAAGTCTTCCACCTGTCTAAGTAATTCTGCATCTATTGCCATCTTAGTGAATTCATTGAAATCTTCCTCTTTATCATCATCAGTTTCGGTCTCTTGTGTATCTTCTTCCCCTTCTTCTCCAAACATTTCGGTTATATCAACATCTGACTCTTCTTGTTCATCATCTTCTAATGGGTTTTCAATTTCCCCATTATCTTCCATAAACGGGTCTTGTATATCTTCATCACCTTCTATAAACGGGTCTTGTCTATTGGTTTCCTCTGTGGATTTATTATCTGTTTCATCAACCAAGGCTTCTTCTGGGTCTGTTGCTTCTCCGGTAAGTTCTTTCCTTCTTTTCTCAATTTCATTTTTAACAGAATTAATATGGTTTGGATTAGCATCAATTACCACATCCATCGTAGATATTCCATCAAAGTTATCTCCAAAATAATCCAATAACTCTCTCACCTCATGACCCTCTACAAAGAAGTCTCCACCAGAGGAATCTGTAGAAACAAATGTAATTCCTATACCAGCAACAACGATGATTCCTAATATCATAAAGAAAACAATGCGTCTTCGTTTTAAAACAATATGAATGATTTTGTCAAATATTCTATCGAATAAAGTATCATTAAAAGTCTTTTCTTTAGTGTATTTTGGTACTCTTATTAGGCATAAAACAGCAGGGATAAAAGTTAGAGAGAGAAGCACTGTTATCAATACACCTACCCCAGCAAAGATACCAAAAGTCTGAAGATGTACTATAGAACTAGGTATAAGTGAAGCAAAACTTATTATCGTAGTAAGTCCGGCGATGGCAATGGTTTTTAGAATATGCTCCATTGATTGAGAAATCTGCTTTTTCTTATTCTTCTCGTTATAGTTATGAGATTCCTTATAGTATTGGTTAAGTGAATGGATAGTATAAGAGCTACCCACCGCAGTTAATAAGGGAATCAACAATAGGCCTATAATTGAAAGCTTAATTCCAAGATATCCAATTATTGAAAAAGTCCATACCGATGCAATAATATTGGTAAATAGCGGTATTAATACGCCTCTACCGGATTTAAAGTTAAAGAAGTAAACCAGACATATAACAAATATTACTAATGGTATCTGAATATTCAAGTCTTTACGGCTTTCCTGATTGGTCATTTTTAAGTTATATGCTTCCCCGCTAAGATAAGTCTTATATCGAGGGTCTTTCAATCTCTCAACAGTTTCTTCAGCCTTGGTTACAAATTCATCATATACATCCATCTCTTCGGTTTCTATAAAAATGTTCCAGGCTTTTGGAATACCTTTTTCATTGGTTGTGTTAGAAACGATGAAAGCTTTAAATTTTTCATTGCTCTCTATATTTTCCTTTAGTGTTGATAATTCTTCTTCTGTTTCAGGTACATCAATATAAGTCTCACCAGTTTTAGGGTCTTCTTTTTCTTTGATTAGTCTATAAGTAGAAAGGACATCGCCTTCTCCTTTTATATCTTCAATATTGATAACCGAGGTTACTTCTTCAACCCCTGATTCAAAGTTTTCAAAAGATTTATGCAAACCTTTTACATAGTTTAACACATCACTATTGTATATATTATCTGCTTCTACAGCTATGTATAAGTTTGACCCACCCGAATTAAATACATCATTCATATACTCAAGATACATAGGTATTTCATCTTCAGGATTAAGGTAGCCTTTAAATTCATTATCCTGTTCTAACCGTAGAATACCTGGGAAAAGAGCTGCTGTGATAATAATAACAGTGATTATAATAGCTATTGGTTTTTTTGTAGAAAAAATAAGAAGATTTTTTGTAGGTTTCATTAAATCATACCTTTCTATATATTTTTATGCTGTTTCTTCTATCTTAATTGAGTTAGATTTTTTATTAATCTGCTGATATATTTTAATTAAGTTTTCTACTTGTTCGGTTAGTTTTACAAATTCCTTTTCATAATGTTTACCATGTTTTTTCCATTTTTCAACATCTTTTCTATTTTGTTTTAACTCGTTGGAAAGCTTCTGGTTATACTCATTAGCTTTTTCTAAGTTAGTTTTATATTCAGCATTTTCTTTTTCTAATTGTTCCAATCTTTGTTTGAGCAATTTAATATCTTCACTACTACTATTATTTATAGAATCCTTAATATCATTCTTGTTTATATCAAGTGTGTTTTTTTGTGACAGTGTATCTTTTTTTTCACGTAATTCGATAGAATTGATATTGTTCTTTATTTTTTCTGTTCTAATCTGTTCTTTCATACCTTTGATTTCATTTTGTAGAGTATATATTTTTTTATCTTTCTGTTCTATGATATTGTCATTAGTTTCTGGCTCTATTTTATAATCATGTGTATTAATTTTAACTCTATGTACTTCATAATCTATGTATTCATTTATGGTATCCATAATCATTTTTTCAGCATGTTTATTATTCCCATTTAGTTTCAATGCTTCGATATAGTATCTAATAGAGTCTCTATAATTATTCTGACTGGAAGCGATATGTCCCATAAAGCAATTACCATATGATATCCATTTAGATGTTTGCTGGTTAATATCGTAATCTTTAATCAATCTAAAAGCAATAGGTTCTAACTCTTCCAACTTATTGTTTTGGAATAGTTCTCTAGCATAG
>CAYUUC010000125.1:0-9379 GCA_964447635.1 uncultured Spirochaetia bacterium | reverse complement strand
GGGTCTCTTAATAAAAGATCAGACTTATATCAACAAAAATTTCACAGTAGGCATTCTTTTAATAATAAGCAATTATGGTATTAATTTAATCTGAAGGTCTAATGTTGGATTCAGATATACCTAAAATGTAATAAATGGACTGTTTTACAGTATGGATTAATCTATTAAGTTCTTTCCGCTTCATTCTAGAATACCCATAGGTAGAGAAAGACCGCAACATAAACGCTACTATATAGCAAACATCTTCCAACTCTTCCCGCGGGTTCATAAAACCTTTATTAATCCCATAACCGATAATCTCTTTTAGTCTTTCTATATATGGTATGGTTAAACTCATATAGTCTTTTTTTACTTTGCTGATATCGGATTTTTTCTCGAATAAAGATTTAAGTAAATATTGAGTAATGAGTTGAAGCTTATCAGCATCTTTGTATACAATTTCAGCATTCTTTTCGATGAAATCATCCATAGCCAATACGGGATTAGTCTTAGCTTGTTCAACAATATCATCCATGACGGAATCGGTTAGTCCAACACTGCCAAATATGGCTTCACTGATTATTTCATCTTTACTAGCAAAGTATTCATAGATTGTTCCTTTCGGGATATCCGCTTCATTAGCAATATCCCTGATGGATGTTTCAGAGATGCCTTTCCTGGAAAAAACATTTAAAGCGGAGTTTATAATCAAATCTCGCTTCCTTCCTTTATCTGAGCTGTTGGACATATCACCACCTAACTATCTCTCCCTAAAGATATTCCTAATAAACCAAATACCGTTCTCTTAATGGAATTCCCTATTCTGTTTATCTCTTCACTATCCTTCATAAATGCTAAAACCGAAATACCTCTAATAAGCGAATCTATAACCACGGGCAATTCCTTCTTATTGACTTTCGGTTTTATAAAACCTTTTTCTATTCCCACTCTAATAATCTTTAGGTATATTTTAATCATAGGTTGGGTCAATTCTTTATACTTATTTGCCGAGGTATCCTTATTCAGCTGATTAAGGAATATTTCTTCGGATACCAATTGAGTTCTAAACAACAATTCCTGTGGATTATTAATGGTTGCTTGAATTACCTTTTCGATATATGAATCCAATGCTTGAACTGGCTCTTTCTCAGCAAACTCAACTAGAAAGGCTAATTCCTCTTTCATCCTATCATTATAATACTCGGATGCTTTTATGATGATGTCTTCTTTGCTTCTGAAGTGCTTATAGATTGTCCCTTTACCAACACCAGCAGTTTGGGCTATTTGTTTAACAGTGGTTTCCGTTACACCATATTTTTGATATGCTTCTATTGCTGATTTTAATATATGTTCTACCTTTTTATTGAACTTATTGGGTTTTTGCATTTACTTCTCTAAAACACCTTTTATAGTTTATCAATTAAGAACCGAATAGTCGGTCTTATTTAATAAATTAACCATATAATGCTTTTATGACAAGTTTTACAATCTAATATCAATCATTTATAACTAAGCCATTTGATAATCTCTCGAATACTTACCTTCTTTCCACTCATCAATATTCCTACCCTAAATATCTTAGAAGCTAATAGAGCCATCCCAATGACAGAGATAAACAGTATCCCCCAGCAAACAAACAATTCCCATATCGGCACTTTAACCATGAGAATACGACCAAGCATTACGATGGGAGATGTAAGAGGGAAGTGTGAAAAGAATACAATTATTGTGGAATTAGGTTGGGTTATAATCAGGTTTAAGAAAACCATACATATTATCAAAGGTAACATAACCGGTAAAGCAAGTTGGTTAAGATTCGAATCCTCAGTAGCCGATGCCCCTACAGCGGCAAACTCCGATGCGTAAAGCAAAAAAGCAAATAGGAAGAAGATCACCAGATATACTAAATGGATCATCTTAATATCAAATGAAGCAAGACTTATATCAAACAGAGGGAAAATTGTATTGGTAACAAATAATGCCATCAGTATCCATATAGAGTATTGAAGTAAGCCTGCTAAGCCTATTCCCAATATCTTACCCATCATTAGTTCGATTGGTTTAACCGACGAGAGAATGATTTCTACGGTTTTGGATGTCTTTTCTTTGTTAACAGTCTTTCCTATAGACTGACCATAGAAGATGATGGTCATATATAGTATCATAATAAAACCTATTAATGTATATATGGTTTTTCCGATATCTTCTACTTTTTCTTCACCTTCTTCGGATATGCGTTTATAAGTGATATTTGGTCTTTTGGTTATGGTTTGGATTTCCTGAGCATCCAGGTTTTTAGCTATAAGCCGTTCTCTTATGATTATCTCACCGATTGCCTTACCTAGTACCTGTTGTATAAACAAACTGCTTTCCACCGAATAATATTCAATGGAAAAATTACTTAATAAATCTTCTTCTGATTCAATATCCGGGAATGAAAGGACACCATCGATTTCTTCATCTTGTACCTGGGATTTAAGTTCCATTAATGGCAATTCGGATTTAATTAGTGTCATGTTCATGAATTGTAATGTTGTTTTTAAGCTGTTATAAAGTTCTTCAGAAACTCCAGTTATCTTAATTGTTCTTTCTTCATCCATTACATTTTCTGCCTGATAACCACTAGTCGAAAGGTATTGTAGGAAGAATATCCCAGCGATAATAAAAGGACCTAAAATAGTCATTATGATGTAACTCTTCTTTGATACGATATGTTTAAACTCGGTCTTCAATATAATCCATATATTTTTCATCTTGATTTGCCCTCCTGTCCTATATATTCATTATCCTTGCCTAAGCCTTTATCAGTACCCACAAGAGTCACGAAGACATTGTGAAGAGATGATGTCTTAGACTCAAACCTTGACACGTTTATCTTTCCCGCTATACTTTTAAACAGCTGATTCGCTTCAGCCCCTTTTTTAAGGTTTACCTCCATATATCGTGGATACTTCAGAACATTATCCACAAAGTCTAAATTTTCGATAAAGCTTCCATCACCATCGAATTCAACGATGACACTATTACTACCATATTGTTTTTTAATATCACTCAGATTACCTGATATAACTTCTTTACCTTTGTTGATGATGAATATCTCACTGCATATCTTCTCTGCCTGCTCCATAATGTGAGTGGAAAAGAGGATGTTTTTACCCTGCCTGCCCAACTCAATGATGTTTTCCCTCAGCAAATCTGTACTTACTGGGTCAAAACCAGAGAAAGGTTCATCAAGGAAAATGAGTTTAGGGTCATGGACAATCGAACATATAAATTGAACCTTCTGTGCCATTCCTTTTGATAGACTGCTTACCTCTTTATCCTTATAATCCAGTAAATCAAATCTATCCAGCCAGAAGTCAATATTATCCTGAATTGATTTTGGATTCTTACCTTTTAGTTGAGCGAAATAGGTAAGTATCTCACCTACTTTGAAGTTAGGATATAGACCCCGCTCTTCGGGAAGATAGCCAATGAGGTTCTTATCATCTTCTGTAAATTCCTTACCATTAAAAAGGATCATCCCGCTATCCGGAGCGATTATGTTCATCAGCATTCGGATTATCGTAGTCTTCCCTGCTCCGTTAGGTCCTAGCAATCCGAATATTCCCTGTTCTGGACTTGAGTCGAAAGATACTCCATCAACGGCTTTCGTTTCTCCAAAATGCTTTACTAAGTTTTTTACTTCTATCATAAACGACTTCCTAATATAAATTTATGAAAACTTATTAATCTTATAATTGAGTATATATTATTGATTTAGTATATAAAATTATTAATGATTTATCAATATGGGAAAAACTAATTAATAATAAAATCGGAGAAAATAAATGCATAGACACAATATAAATATATACAAAGGCTTTATTCTTATAATTATATTTATTTTCATATTGCCGATAATCTCTATAGCACATCCATTGGATATAACCATTAGTGTGCTTCATATACAAGAAGACCAACCAAAGACCCTCCTGGTGGAAATGAAATGGAACCCTTTCGAGGCTAATCATCTATTATCCCAATACGGATTAAGCGGTAATACTTGGAAAGATTTCAAACAACATGAAAACATATTCTTCCACTACATTAAAGAGAATTTCATCGTAACCAATAATGGTAAGAGCTGTGAATTAAAGCCCATTGGCATGCCGGAAATTGATTATGCTTATATGAATAGCGATGGACTGGTTTTCCTATTCAATATTGAAAGTGATGAACAGATGGATATCGTTAGAGTAAAGAACACTCTATTCATAGAAGACTTTAATCTTCAAACCAATAAGATTGTCTTTTACTCGGAGGATTTAGACCCAAATGATGTTCGGGAAACAGTCCTCACTATAAGACTTACCGAGACAGAAAGATGGCTAAAGACCCCAAAGACACCAGAAATGCTTGAAAAAGAACGCAAGAAGAAAATCGATACCGATAATGATATACTCCCCGATTACTTGGAAGAGCTTTACGGATGCGACCCTAACAATCCCGACTCCGATGGAGATGGATACAAAGACGGTGATGAGCTTGTCAACTCATGGGACCCAGCTAACCCGGAACCAAGCCCAGGTCAGCCCGTTAAACAGGAATACGAGGAAACTAAAGTGGAGTTCGTAGAAGAAACAAATGAAACTAACCCGGAGAATGAAACCTATACAGAAGCTAAACCAAAAACAGATAAGAATGATATCTTCGCTGTGATGGAGAATACTAATCTAATTGAACAAACTGATATGGCTAAAAGTCAATCTGTCGAAGAAATTGAGGATATCGAAACTGATGATGACCTCGCTAATGAAAGTTTTAGCAAGATTAAAGAATCAAGTGATAAGCGACGCTCCTTCCTACAAAAGACATTAAACAATCTATACAGCATAATTGAAGAAAAGATGGACGATAATAACTTAGGTTCAATGATAATCATTTTCCTTGTGGTTGCTCTACTGGGGTTCATCCACGCATTCCAGCAGGGACATGGTAAAACGATAATGGTTTCCTACCTAATCAATAAAAACAAAAACTTCTTATACGCTCTGTTATACAGTGCCATAGTAACCGTTGCCCATATTAGTACTGTAACCATACTCGGTATTCTTTCCATGATGGTCATAGATAGACTAAGCGAGGCTTATAATGTCATTGTCGGCATTTTACCTATTGTTGGTGCTGTTCTATTAGTGATCGTATCCATATTCATAATCAAAGAAGGTATAAACGAGATTAAAGCAGGAGATGAATCTTCATCAAATGATACAAAAGGCAGAGGTAAAAAGAGAGAGTATGGATTCCTATTCACCGGTCTATTAATAGGTATAGCCCCATGTCCGATAGGATTAGCTCTGGTTAGTTTCGCCATCTATTTTAAGATAGGCTATTTCGGTTTGATTATGCTAATGATTAGCTTCGGCATAGGGATTTTATCCGCATTGACCCTGGTTGCCCTGGTTGTTACACTGACCAAGAAGTATTCATTTTCCAAATTTGCTGGCATCATAAAATATACACCACTGGTTTCGGGGATATTAATGCTGGTTTTCGCCTTGATTATGATTATATCTTCAATTATTTAATATACATTTTTCCAAAAAAGCTTGCCTAATCTGTATTTGTTATTAAAATGTAAAGTCTTCATTAGTATGGATGCAAACTTGATGTGCATTGAGGGATATCGCTTCATTCCCTATCTAATGAAGAGCAATCGCCAGGAGTGAGACTGATAATTGCTCTCAGGTGGTAAGGAGAATATCGATCTCCCTGATAGACGGATTACTGGTCATTTCTCTGGCAAGATTGATAAGCCGATTTGTCTAGCCAGCCATCACTGATACAATCAGGACTGTTTTATCATCGCTTTCCCTGGTTTTGATTATCCGTCGGGCTACATTCTTTATCAGGTTAGTAGAACCCACCGATGATCCGCCATATTTCTGAACGATTATGCTTTTATTATACATTTATTCGGTTAAACTCCCCCGAATATGTAACGAGGAGTTATCTTAATCATCTATTACTTAAGCCATAGGATGACAGCACCTTGTCCGCCATGCTTACGGGTAGCTGTTTTATAGAACTTGATAAAAGCTTTCCCCTCATGCATAATCCAATCCCGGACAGCTTTTCTCAACTTTGAATACCCACTGGTGCTATGTATACCTTTCCCGTGGATGATTTTGATGATTTTGTCATTACGGTCGAAGCTCTCTTTAACATATCGCTTCAACTGCCATAAAGCATCCTCAATCTTTAATCCATGCAAATCCAGCGATGAGTCTATCCTTATATGGTCAGTGAGATGTGGTGGGTACATGTATATTTCTTCGTCTTTAATCTGACTATCCTTATCGATGATTTCATTCTTATTGAGCCATTTATCCAGCATATCATTATCTTCTATATAGAACTTTTTATGGCTTTTATAATTAGGTTTAATATTCTTTTTCAGACGCTTGCCGTCTTTTGAGAAAGGCTTTTTATATTTATCATCCTCTTTTTTCTTCCTTTGGTCTTTATCTACAATGTCATGCTCTTCACCCAGCCATTGATAGAATAGATATGCATCTTCATCGGAAAAGCCTCTTTTAGTATTACCATTAGGCTTGATATTGGATTTATCTGGTTTTATTTCCTTTTGCGTGTTTTTATTCTTTTTTGCTTTTTTCTGTTTTTTTAGTATATCCTTTTTATCTATCTTTTTAAAGGGTTTATAGCCAGAATCTTTAGTATTGGAGTCCTTATCAGGAACTTCATTATGTTCTCTCAACCATTTATGAAAAAGTTCTTTATCTTCCTGTTTCTTTTGTTTTTCTTTATCTATAAATCTATTATTATTCTTTTTTTTCTTTCTTCCCATAATAAACATCTTAGCCAAAATCTTAATAATTCAGCATATTTTATAAATATCGAACAAAACCGGTTTTTGTCATAATTTAACTATGATTAATCATAAACAAAAAAACCAACTAAGTTCATATTAAAAGTAAAAAAAAAGGAGAGCTTTGTGAAGAAATAAATCCGTTATTCATAATGACTATCATAATCATTAAATTAAGAAAAAAGGGACCTAAAGGTTTTATTCAATAAGCAGGTTTTTAATCTTATTAACCAATATATCAATACCAACTTCATTCTTACCACCTCTATGGATAGATATATCAGCATACCTTTTCGATGGTTCCACGAATTGATGGAACATCGGTTTGACCGTGCTTAGGTATTGCTTTATAACGCTGTCTAATGTCCTCCCCCTCTCCTTGACATCACGTTGTATTCTTCTCAGGATGCATTCGTCAAGGTCGGTATCCACGAAGACTTTAATATCGAGTAAATCCCTGAGCTGTTTCTCTACGAAAATCAATATCCCTTCCACAATCATCGCTTTGGTTGGTTTAACAGTTATAGTTTCTTTATTACGTTTGTTGGTTCTATAGTTGTAAGACGGTATTGCTACGGATTTACCCGATTTAAGCACCTTGAGATGCTTTACTAGTAGTGATGTTTCAAGAGCATTGGGATGGTCGAAGTTGATATTCATATTCTGGTTGTCTAGTTTGCTTATATCTTTATAGTATGAATCATGTTTTATATATGATATTTCTTGATGAAGACTCTTAACAATGGTTCTTCTAACGGTACTTTTACCAGAACCTGATGCTCCAGCGATGCCTATGATTATGGGTTTCATATAATTAGTCCTTGTTTATATGATAGACGAATCTTCTTAATATATTCTAAGCATTATGATATACAATATCAAGAATTGGTTATGAAATTCGTATTTGCTTGTGTTTTTTTATTACTTGATTAACTATTTTTCATTTCTTAACTTTAGATTTATGTTGTTATTTTTATGAATTATGCTAAACTCGGGATGGTTAGGATTAGAATTAAGGAGGAAAAATGGCTCAGCAGAAGAAGTACAAGATATTTTACGCAGTTACAGATATCGGGCATTTATCCAAGATGGATGCTAAATCCCTTATAGAAGCTATGAACTACCTTTATCCTAACGCTTTTGAGTATGAGATTAATGATGTGTTATATAAAGGTGATACTGAGCTAGGGAAGAAAATCGGTAATCGGTATAAAAATAAGATAGCTAAGTACAATCTAATGTATAACCTATCATTTAAATACAACGACATGAGACTCAAACGGTTTATTAAAACAGAAGACGGCTTACGCATGATTAACTCAACCGCTGAGAAAATCAAAGAGGAACATCCAGACCTTATTGTTTCATTAAGTTCATTAATAAATAGTGTTCTCTTCGAGGCTTTAAAAAAGATTAACCTGGATATTCCTATAGCTATGGTTTATAACCATAATACCATAAAAAGTTCGGTTATAAAATCTATTAAAAAAGAGAACAACGAATTTGACCGTTATATTGTTATCTCCGAGCATGTAAAAAGAGACCTGATTAAAAAGGCAAAACTAGACCCATCGAAGGTACGCATGGTCGATTATCCGGTAAAGATTAACTTTGATGTTATCCCGGATGAAGGAAAGATTCTGGAGATAAAAAGGCATTTCGATTTACCGATAGACCGTAGAATAGCCCTGTTCTACGGTAGTCATAATGGATACAAAAACATAGTAAGAATCGTAAAACAAATACAAAAGAACGACAGACTGGTAAAAAACGGTTTCTTCATCATTATTACAAGAAATAACCGGAAACAATATGAAGAGCTTTTCAATATGGTTGGGGACAATTTTGCTTTCAGGGTTATAGGGTTCTCCGAGCAGTTCTACGAATATGTAGCCGTATCCGATATTCTTTTAAGCGGAGCAAATCCCCAAACACTTAAGCAGGGATTATTATTAAAAAAACCGGTCATCATTACTGATTACTCCGACAAAGAAGAAAAAGAGCATATCGATTTCATCCTGCATAAAGGATATGGTAAATATGAAAAGAAACCACACAAAATCGTGGAAGAGTTAGAAGAACTCATCCTAGAAACAAATGAGCTAAAAAAGATAAAAGCTAATTATGAGGAGACTAACTTTAAAAATGGTATGTTTGAGATAGCAAAAGAACTAATAGAAATCATGAATGAATATAATACTTTCGACAAGAAAGATAAAGTAGCACAAAGGTCTGCTTACCTTAGAAAAAGAAATCGTAGTTAATATAAATATATAATCCATAATCTTAAAGCATAGAAAAGATAGGATAGCTAAAACGAATATAATATTAAAGAATTAGCAAAAAGGACAAATAAATGAATGAGGATTCTGTATCTAATAATAAGGATTGGGATGAAGAGTTTAATAATCTAAATAAAAAGGGGATAGACTATTACTCTAAAGGCGATTTTGAGAAAGCCATCGAGTACTATAATAGAGCTTTAGAAATAAAGCCATATAATGCTCATATTCTTTATAATAAAGGCAT
>CAYUUC010000124.1:0-9499 GCA_964447635.1 uncultured Spirochaetia bacterium | reverse complement strand
TTCATACTTCACTAAAGACTATATCGAAGATGTTTTCAAGAAGAGTCGTGGTCAGATCGATATCTACAGCCTTGAAAGGTTAGAGGTCGTTCTAAAAGACATAGTGAGTACCATACCGGAAGCGGGTAAAGCTATAGTAGCAGACCTGGAAGGGGATATCCTATACCAAGCCGACAGCATCACATCATATCACTTCCAGAAGGGTGACCGGATGAAGGTAGATATAGAACAGAGACCAGGAGTCAAAGTAAGAAGGCTTATCAGTCAGGATTCATTGAGTGGATATCTCCTTCTATACAAAAACCAGGAGTATATAGATTCCCGCACCTTCGACCTGTTCTTAGACTCACTCACCATCATAGCTGTGTCTCTCCTCTTCAGCTTCCAGCTACTTGTATTCGGCAATCTCTTCGTGGATAGGGCGCACCGGGAAAACCCCATTCAGATGAAAGCAAGGGAGTACGAAGTGCAAGACCCGGTAAAAAAGAAGAACAAGTACCGTATACTTAGGATTGTTGCTTTCCTGTTCTTCATGGCGGAGTTCATACCTTTATCCTTCCTACCTCTACTCATCCGGAACGTATACGAAGCTAATCCCTTATCCATATTCAGTTTATCCAAGGAGGTGATACTCGGTCTCCCCATCTCGGTCTACCTAATAGGAATCAGTTTAACAGTTCTCATAACGGGCTTCCTATCTCAAAGGATATCTGTGAAGAAGACCTTTTATATGTTCGTCTCGCTACACCTTATCGGCTCTGTGTTTACTGCATTTGCTTCTAATATACTCCTTCTCATCCTTTCCCGATTCATAGTAGGCTTAGGATATGGTGGTGTACTGATAAGCGGTATCAACTTGGTGATACAGGCAACCACTATAAGGGACAGGTCTACCGGTTTCGGCTTCTGGTTCGCCGGTTACTCTACAGCTAACATCTGTGCCATATCGATTGGAGGTGTATTAGCGAATAGATTGGGTTACTCAGCAGGATTATTGATTGGTGCTTTCTTTGCCGGTCTACTCCTTCTGTTCATCACCTTCTACATAAAAGAGGTCAAGCCTGATACGACGCACCCATACGGTAAAGCAAAATTCAAATGGTCCGACTTGGTCGTACTATTCAAGAACAGGACGCTCTTTTCACTGTTGATGTTCTCTGCGGTACCCACACAGATAACTTTCATCGGATTGTTCACCTATGCTTTCCCACTATATATGAGTGATATAGGCATATCCCAATCAAATATAGGACGCTTATTAACGATTTATGGCTTAATGCTATTGCTTTCACCAGTCATCGGTGGTCTTGCCGATAGGTTCAAGAAGGAACGGGCATTTATCATACTGGGCGGTGTGGTTCTCGGGCTGACTCTGCTCCTGTTCTCCATAGCTGAAGGTGCTGTCATCGTCGTATTCGCCATCATAGCTATCGGTATCGCTGATGTATTCGCTACTTCAACCCGCGGTTCTTATTTAACACTGGCTAGGGAAGCCCAGGAGATAGGCGAGTCTAAGATAAGCAGCATCTTTATGACTTTCGAGAAGATATTCACCATCTCTGCTCCAATTATTGCGGGTTCACTCATAGCTATACAAGGCTATTCCGGGTCTATAGTGACAATGGGGATTATCATGCTGGTATCAGCAGTGCTGTTTACCATTTTCAGTCAGAACTTAAGGAAGCTTCACCAGGAAGAGGAAGAGGAAGAGGAAACCGAATCAGCCGATATGTCCCAGTCGACCGATTCGGAAGGTTAATCTATAATCAATCTATTCCTTACCGCGAGTCTTTGCCCAAAGTCTCGCCGGACTATCTTCGACAGTAATGCCGTATGTCCCGCTTACCGAAGCATCTACGCCTTCAACCTTGATGTATACCTTTTCAGTAGCTACTGCAGTTAAGGTCTCTGCTGTATAGTATGCCTCGTCTACATCTACAAAGTAAGGGGTGGATAGATTCTCCCTGTAGGCGGAAACCTGTATATCAGCGGTATAACTTTCTCCAGTGATAGGCTCATCACCCCAATATATATAATAGGTATTGCCACTGATTGCGTTAAAGTAATACCACTTTTCCTCGTTAGAGTTTATGCTATCATCTGTCCAATCGTTAAAGTCGAGGAAGTAAGCTGTGAAACCTCCCGATACATAACCTGAATCATAAGCACTGTAGTCACTATAATCGCCATCATAAGCCCTTATCTTGTAGTAGTATACGGTACCGCTGGATGCACTGTAGTCATTGTAATATGTATTGCTAGTGTCAGCCAACCAGCTATAGCCATAGCTTGCATGAGTTGAACGGTAAACATCATAATCGATAGCATCAGGCACGCTGTTCCATACGATGTTCACCCTATCCGAGTATGTACCATCGGAAGCGTCAACGCCTGATGGAGGGGGCAGTTCTCCCCTATAACCGCTATCGTAATCACTGAAGGGGCTTTCACCGATTGAGTCAACGGATTTGACCTTATAATAATAAATATCTCTATCCGGGACGCTATCATCGTCATAGAATGTGTTAGCGGTTGTCCCTTCCAGATAGTAAGTTCCGTAAGCAGAGCTTGCCCGATAGACCTTGTATTGGTCAGCATCGGCAACACTGTTCCAGTATATCCTTATCTTATCAGTATAATCACCATCTGTAGCATCAACACCAGTCGGAGCATCAAGCTCTTCCAGCCAGCCAGAATCATACACACTTAAATCGCTTTCTCCGTAGGCATCGTAAGCACGAACCTTATAGTAATAGGTAGCTGTATCAGGCGGTGTATCATCATAATCACTGTACGATGTGCTATCGATTAGGCTGTAAGTGCCGTTAGATGATGTGGAGCGATAGACACGGTATCCGGAAGCACCGCTTACACTAAACCAGTCTAAAGCTACTCTATCGCGATAAGTCCCGTTGGAAGCAGTTAAACCGGTCGGAGTATCCAGTTCCTCTATCGAACCCGCATCATAATCGCTAAATACGCTGTCTCCATAAGCATCAAACGCTTTCACCTTATAGTAGTAGACTTCAGTATCACCAGGGTCGTCGGATGTTTCTGTGGTTGAACCGTTATAGATGGTCTCTATCAGGGAATACCCACTGGAAGAGTATTCGGATCGATACACCTTATAGCCGGATGCTCCGCTTACGCCCGGCCAATCAATATCGATACGGTCTCTGTAAGCATCGTCGGAAGCATCCAACCATGATGGTGCGGGAAGCTCTTTTCGGTAACCGGCATCTTCATCACTAAGCTGGCTCTCTCCGTAGGCATCAGATGATCTGACCTTGTAGTAGTAGGTCGCCATGTCTGACGGATAATCTGTGTAAGAGGGGGATGATACAGTATCAATAAGATTATAGAAACCTGTAGACGAGGTTGCCCGATAGAGTTTGTATTCATCGGCATCGGTTATATCCTCCCAGCTTATCTCTATTCTGTCCCTATATACGCCATCAGAGGCATTTACCCATGACGGTGCGGAAAGTTCTTTTCGGTAGCCTTCATCATAGCCACTATAGTCGCTTTCACCGTAAGGGTCGGTAGACTTCACCTTATAGTAGTAGGTGATAGTGTCTGATGGGTAATCAATGTAGTTCGTAGAGGATGTCACCGTATCAAGCAATGTATAACTACCAGATGGTGATGTGGAGCTGTATATCTCGTATCCGGTAGCATCAGCAACACTGTTCCAGCTTATTTCCACTCTATCACGGTAAAGACCGTCCGATGCATCAACCCATGATGGAGCTGATAACACCTTTCGTGAGCCAGCATCAGTGTTGCTATAGTCATCACTTTCTCCATACTGGTCGATGGACTTCACCTTATAGTAGTAAGTGCTGGTGTCAGATGGATTATCAGTAAAAGAGTTCGTCGCGGTGGTCCCCAAAGAGGAGTAAGAACCGCCTGCTGATGTTGACCTGAATACTTCATAGTCGGTAGCTTCCGGCACATCTACCCAGTCTATCTCTACTCTATTACGGTATAGCCCGTCCGACGCATTAACACCGGTCGGGGCGTCCAGCTCCATCCTGTATCCGGAAACAGAGCTACTGAAGTCGCTATAGCCATCGCTCTTATAAGCATTCACCTTGTAATAGTAGGTTGAGGTGTCGCCAGGGTAGTCGCTATCATCATAGCTGGTACCGGTGAGGTTTCCTATCTTGATATAAGTTCCGTCTACTGTTGTTGAACGGTAGACCTGATACCCATCGGCATTAGCTAATGGATTCCAGCTGAGTTCTATCTTATCCCTGTAAGCCCCTTGTGAAGCGGTCAACCCGTCGGGAACAGCAGGGAAGGCACTATCCAGATAACCTTCATCCATGTTGCTGAAATCGCTCTCACCATAAGCATCCACGGACTTCAAACTGTAGTGATAGGTCGATGTATCCTCTAAGCCGGTATCATCATAGCTAGTGGATGACACTGTTCCGATAAGCATCTTAACACCACCAGCCGTAGTTGAGCGATAGACTTTATATTCATTAGCGTCGGCTACGCTATCCCAGCTTATCTCTACCCTATCAGTGTATAAACCATCGGAAGCAGATAGATTAGTTGGGGCGGGGAGGATTTTCCTCGAGCCGTCATCGCTGTTGCTGAAGTCATCGCTCTCGCCGTAAGCATCGACTGATTTGACTTTATAGTAGTAGACATTGGTATCAGATGGATAGTCGTTATAGATGTTGGTAGAAACCGTATCAATTAAGGTATAAGTGCCGGTTTGGCTGGTTGACCGATACACATCATATTCGTCCGCTTCTGCTACGCTGTCCCAGCTAAGCTCCACCCTGTCACGGTATAAGCCGTTAGAGGCGGATAGACTGGTTGGAGCGGGGAGGATTTTCCTCGAGCCGTCATCGCTGTTGCTGAAGTCGCTCTCGCCGTACTGGTCAGATGAAGTAACCTTGTAGTAGTATATGCTTGTATCAGATGGGTAATCATCATAGCTATTCATAGAGGCAGTCCCGATGAGGGTATAAGTACCGATTTGGCTGGTTGACCGGTAGACCTTGTAGTCATCCGCTTCTGCTACGCTGTCCCAGCTAAGCTCCACCCTATCACGGTATAATCTATCAGAGGCTGTGAGGTTAGTGGGAACAGGTAATGACTCCATGTATCCCGAATCATACTCACTGTAATCACTCTGTCCATATGAGTCATAGGCTTTCAGCTTATAGTAGTATGTCCCATCGCCTACATCGGTGTCATCATACGATGTGGTTGAGTTAAGAGGGATGTCTGCTATCTTGTTATAGCCTACGGTTGCTGATGTAGATCGGTAGACTTGATAACCGTCTGCTTTGGTCTGTTTCTCCCAATGGACAACAATCTTACCACGGTAGTCGCCATCCGTAGCCCATATGCCAGTTGGAGCATCGATGCTCCTTGCATAGCCTCCATCAACCTGGCTGAACGGGCTGTTCCCGCCATCGTTGAATGCCTGTATCTTGTAGTAGTATGTTTCATAGTCGTATGGATAGTCCTCATAAGCGGTACTGTAAGTGGTGTCGATATGGTCGAAGTCTCCATTCTCTGAGTTGGCACGGTAAACCATATACCCATCAGCATTAGGAGAGGGACTCCACTCGATGAGTATCTTATCTCGGAATAGACCATCTGATGCTGATACATCCATCGGGGCAAGAGGTGGTTTGGGCATACAGCCTGCTATGATTAACAGCCCCATTAACAAAAGTATAAATACAGCTATTTTTTTCATATATGAATCTCCCTATACACATCGATAAAAAGATAAAGATGGTTTTATGATATAAATAAAACACTTTAACTCACAAAATCGTATATAGAAATTTAAGTATTATGAAAAAAATCAATCTCCCTGGAATTATGTCCATGCTATTCCTTATCCCATATTCTCGTATTGAGGTTAAGCTCATCCACGATACTAATAGTGAACATCAACTCCTCGTAGTACTGTTTAATCAAGTTAAAGTCGGTTATGGGTTGGTTGATATTGACATTGAATAGGTTATCTTTGAATGATATTGCCATATAGATTTTATTATTGATGAATGACATCTCTAGCTTTTGCCCGGTACGCCTTTTAAAGTTGAGGATTCTCTCCATCATGGTTAGGGTAAGGATGTATCTCGCTTCTATCTGGTCGGTGGAGTATACCACGAATTCTTTTTCGAATTCCGTGTTTTCCAATTTGACCAGCTCGCCCCTACCCTTATTCCACGACTGGAAAGCATTACCCAGCCAACTGCCGAAGGTCTTCTCTGCGATATCTGATAGGACGAAAGTCACCCCGTTAAAGTTCTTATGAAAGTCAGCTATAAAGAATATACCTTTGAATAGTGTTACATAATGGGTTTGGTTCTTACCGCTTTGTCTTTTATCTTCGGTATGTAGTTCAGATAGACGGATATCGGTCTTACCTACTTTGCCCTGTATCAGGTCTTCTCCTCTGTATCTGTCCGGGGTTTTCCTGAAGATACCGCATCCCATATACTCTTCACGGGATATATACCCGGTAGGATAGTATGCCAGGTCTTCATCTGCGAAGTCGACGATTTTGGATATGACTTTTTCCTTGAAGTTTACAGTATAATCCTTAGCCTTCTTATTTAATATACCAGCTACTATGCTTATAACGATGAAGATAATTATAATCCCAATATAATAGATTTCATAATTGTAGATAATCAAAGCAAGGCCACCCAGCACACCAAGAACCCCACCTATATAAAACGGGATAGATTTCTTCTTTACAGCTTGCCTTTCTTCCTCCAAAACCTCAAGTTCTTGTTTCATCGTTTGGTTATAATATGTTTGTAGTTCTTCTGTGGTTTTCATTATGGTTTTTCCTGTTTATTCGTTGAATAGACCGCCAATGTCTACGTTTTCCCTCTCAGCTTCGGTTATCTCTAGCACGGGTTTCTGCTTAAGACCCATGATGGCAGCCATGATGCTGCTGGGGAACATCTCCACAGCATTATTGAAATCGGTAACCACCGAGTTATATGCACGTCTGGCGGCGGCTATCTGTTCTTCAACATGTGTTAAGGACCTTTGTAGCTGGAGGAAATTCTCATTGGCTTTAAGGTTGGGATAGTTCTCCACCGCTACATTCAAAGAATGCAATGCTTTACTTAGTTCGTTCTCATACCCGACACGCATATCCTCGTTTTGACCGGATTCCATTGCCTTAGTCCTCAGTTCGGTTATTCTGGTGAGGATGTCCCGCTCATGCTCCATATACTCTTTACATGCGGAGACTAAGTTGGGGATAAGGTCATATCTCTTCTTTAGCATAACATCTATACTGCCGAAGACATTCTTAACCTGGTTACGTTTACCAACCAGGCTATTATAGGAAGTAATGATAAATATAAGTAATAGAAAACCTATTACACCGATAATGATATATAACATCTCTTATGACTCCTGTTTTTGTATTTAGATAATGTTAAGTTTATAATTAATCGATGGTTAGTCAATAGTTTATTCATTACATAAAAATAAATTTTATTTTTTGGTTGGGATTAAACCAATTGACCATCTATCCCGTTTTTAATACTTTATCTGTAACCATATTAAGATATAGCCTAACCGGTAACCGAGGATAAACCATGAACAGGAAGGACAAAATCGAATTCATCATAAAAAGGTTGGACCAGCTCAACCAAACCGAACTAGACCATATCGCCCGGATTATCCAGGATAGAGGTAAGACCCCCCGGGAAGGCGAACTCCGGGAACAACTCACCCAAGTATCTCACCTACTCTATCAAAAGGACTACAACACCTCCCTCGACGGCAATGTATCAATCAGGCTTAACGATGAGGAGATACTCATATCACCATCCCGCATACACAAAGGCTTCATCCAACCATATGACTTTATCGTCATCGATTATGAAGGAAAGCTTATGCGTGGGAAAGGCAAGCCGACCAGCGAGACCCCGCTTCACCTCGCCGTCTATGATGCACGGAAGGATGTCAATGCGGTAATACATGCACACTGCCCGAATGCCATCGCCGTATCCATCGCCGGTTTAGACCTTACTAGGATGTATCTGACCCAACCGCCAATCCCAACCACAGACTTCGCTATGCCTTCATCAGAGGAAGGTGCAACCGAGATAAGGAAATATGCTTCAGACTACGATTGGGTTATACTAAGGCGACATGGAGCGGTAACCTTTGGTAAGGACATATGGGAGGCGTTTCTCCGTGTTGAGGAATTGGAGCAGATAGCTAAGATAGTGCTGGTATCTGCTTCAGTAGGAGAGCTAACTCCCATAGACAAACCACACCGGGATAAGCTTAAAACCTTGTTTAACAGTATGAAAGAGATTAAGAGCGGGGACTAACTTTATAAAGGAGAATAGGAATTATGAAAGATATCCTTGTTATAGGAGGGTCTAGATTCATCGGGCTTCATGTTGTTATGAAGCTAATGGAGAAGGATTACAATGTGACTGTGTTCAATCGGGGACATCACAACGATAACCTGCCAAAAGGTCTTAATACCATAGTGGGAGACAGGAAAGACGAAGAGCATATCAAAACCTTGTTTGATGAAAACAACTACGATGTGGTGATAGACATGTGCGGTTTCATCCCTAAAGATGTGGAGAGAATAGCAAACCATGCCAAGGGAAAGATAAAACAATACCTGTTCTGTTCAACGGTTTCGGTCTATGACTTCGAGCAGGCTCTCACTCTACCCATAAAGGAAAGCTATCCACTAAACCGGCAGATAGTGGAAAACGACAATCCATATGCCAATTATGGAAGCAATAAAGCATTGTGCGAGGATGAGCTTCTATCTAACGGTGACTTCCCGGTAACCATCTTCAGACCCACTTTCGTTTATGGACCTTATGATACGATTTACCGGACAGCCTACTTCTATGATAGGATAGATGATAATAGACCTATCATCTTCGATTGTGGCGGGTACAATGTGCTACATTGGGTATATGTTAAGGATTTGGCGGACGCTTTCGTATCATCGATAGGTAAGGAGAGTTCATACGGACACGCTTATAATATTGCATCGGCGGAGTATCTGACGCTTGCCAACTTCATATTGCTTTGCGGTAAAGCTTCGGGGAAAGATGTCAATCTTAAACCTGTAGAGAACTATAACCAGATTATAAGAGAATTGTTCACCGAAGAAGAGACTTCCAACCCGCGGAGTCCGCTTTTCCCATTTCCCAGCCGTTTCAGCTTTACCTTTGATATAAGTAAAGCTATGGAAGAATTGGATTGGCTTCCCAAATACTCGATGCTGAAAGGTCTTAAGGAGACTTACCTTTGGTATGAAACACATGGTAAACCGGATTCGGTGGATTATAGTAAAGAAGACCGAATTTTGGCTTATCTTGATAAAAGCTAATCTATATCGACTTTACTATGATTTGCTTATTATACCAATTTCATTTAATTTATGGTAATAAATAGAATTAGGTTTATCTAAAAATCAATACTGAAGATAATATTAATATTTGAAATTGGT
>CAYUUC010000123.1:0-9521 GCA_964447635.1 uncultured Spirochaetia bacterium | reverse complement strand
AGCTTAATAAAAAGGTCTATCTTTGGAATTATGTATAAAAAAATTAAATAAGTATAATTACTGTAAATATAATTAAAAATGGATAAGAAAAGTATCCATGTATAAACTTTTTTAAAAATCTTTTAAATGACTGGCTTAGCTCTATGACAAAGCAAGCCCTTATCATGAAAAAATAATTGAGCACTTCTTAATTTTGTAAAATTATCAAAAATTCCAAAAACTGCACTACCAGTACCACTTAACAGTGAACCACAAGCCCCTCTTCTAAGAACTTCATTTTTTATCTTCAGCAAATTCGGGTATTCTTTATAAACATATTGTTCAAAAACATTATATAAATAATCAGAAAAAAGCTCCATTTCTTTCTCTTTAATACATCCAGCCATCTTATTAATAATACTAATGTTTTCTGTCCTTTTCTCTGAATCAATTACTTTACCCATATTTAATTTAAGATAAGCTTCTTTAGTAGAGATTGACACCTTAGGTATGATGATTAATAATTCGAATCCACAAGGATACTTATTCAAATTCCTTTTCATCAAAGGCTTCAAAACATCTCCAATCCCACTGACATATTGTAAGCCCCCCTCAATAAAAAAAGGCATATCAGCACCGACACCTCTACATATAGCAAATTTCTCTTCATAAGTAAGATTTAGACCCAGCATTTCATCTAAACCTTCTAAAAAAAAGACAGCATCCGCACTTCCACCACCCAATCCCGAACCGGTTGGAATATGCTTTTCTAGGTATACTTTAATTCCTATATCCGTTCTTACTCTTTTTGGTAGGGATTTCCATAGTTTATATATAGTATTATCATCACTTAAAATATGGTTAAAATTCGAATCGATCCTCAATCCACTGCCAGATTCATCTATCTCAATGATAATAACATCACCTAAATCAATCTCCAAAAAGAGGGATTGTATGTTGTGATAAGTATCTTCACGCTTGTTTAACACATCCAGAAACAGATTTACTTTGGATGTTGTTTTTATTGTCTTTTTCATTTTGCTATACAATACCTAACATTTTAATATAAGAACCAATATCCTTTTCTCGGTCTATATTTATCCATAACACATTTTCAATAGCTTTAAAGAGTGTCCATTGCCTCTTAGCATATCTTCGTGAATCTCTTTTGAATAAGCGAATCATCTCATCATAATCCAATTTCCCATCCAGATATAGATTAACATGGCTATATCCGATAGCCTGCATACTCTGTAGCTCAGCATTGTATCCCCTCTCCCTAAGAGATTCTACCTCTTGTATAAAACCTTTTTTTATCATATCCTCGCATCTTTGGTCTATCCTCTGATAGACGACCTCTCTATCATCGGTTAATCCTATCAAGCGATAATCATAAGCTGGTGTAAAGGACTTCCTTTGCTCAATCTGAATCTCAGTCCTTGATTTGCCGGTTAATATATATATTTCTATCGCCCGGATGATTCTTTTTTGGTCATTAGTATGGATATGTTTAGCCGAGGTCGGGTCTATCTTTTTCAGCCTATCATGAACATATTCTAAGCCTTTACTTTGAATCTCTTCTCTAATCTGTGCCCTTATCTTTTCATTTCTTGATGGTGCATCAAAGATACCATATAAGAGTCCTTTGATATAAAGCCCTGTTCCACCTACTATTAGCACCTGTTTACCCATATCCTTAATACGTTTGATTGCTTTTACGGCTTGTTGTGTAAAAGTTTTAACATTGAATTCCTCATCTGGTTCTACAATATCAACCAAATGATGTTTAATTTGGTTTTGCTCCTGGGGAGTAGGTTTAGCAGTACCAATATCCATATACTTATATATTTGCATGGAATCGGCATTCACAATTTCAGCATCGATTCTCTTGGCGATTTCTATTGAAAAACTCGTCTTCCCTACTGCTGTTGGTCCAATAATACAAATTACTTTATCATTCATAATTCTATTAGAAAACTGTGAATTCTAAAACTCACCTTTTAATATCAGTAAAAATACTCATACCAAACAATTAAATAATTAATAAAATAAACATAATATCTAATATAAATCTATACTAATTTTAAAATAATATTGATGAGAATAACAAAATCTTATTATATTTTTCAAAGAAGTCAATCTATAAATATTAGGAATATCATTAATGGAAAATCTACTCCAAAGGATAGGTAATCGTCAACTAGTCAAAGAAAAAGACCGTAAGATAATCATCATTGCTGGTCCTTGTGTCATCGAAAATCCAAATATGTGTATGGAAATCGCAGGAACAATGAAAGAATACTGCGAAGAATATGAATTACCATATATATTTAAAGCTTCATATGATAAAGCAAACCGTACCAGTATTGATTCTTATAGAGGACCAGGTCTTAAAGAAGGATTAGCCGTACTGAATAATGTCCGCCGAAATTACGAAATACCCATATTAAGCGATGTGCATTTACCATCTCAAATGAATGAAGCTGCCAAAGTCCTGGATATAATACAGATACCCGCATTCCTATGTAGACAAACCGATTTATTGGTAGAAGCCGGAAAAACCAACAAAATCATTAATATTAAAAAAGGACAGTTTATGTCCCCTAAAGAAATGGAAAAAGTAATAGAAAAGATTTACTCCACCGGTAATAAAAAAGTATTAATCACCGAAAGGGGAACATTCTTCGGTTATAATAGACTGGTGAATGATTTTAGGGGAATGAAAGAAATGGAAACCTTCGCTCCTGTTATCTATGATGCAACTCATAGTGCTCAACAACCCGGAAGTCTGGGTGAGAAAACCGGAGGTGACAAGAAGTACATACCCTTTATGATAAGGGCTGTGGTGGCTCTTGGTGTGTATGGCATTTTCATGGAAGTCCATCCGGAACCGGAGAAAGCTCTTTCAGATAGTACTACATCATTAAAATTATCATCTGTAAAAGATATAATAGAACAGATTGCAGAAATAAGCATATTAATAAAAAATATGAAGAAAGTTGATTATATTTAACCAATATAGTTAACTTTTCTATATAGATTCTCTAAATTTTATTTAACAATCAAGATAATTATAATATTATACTATACAAGTTTTTATGAAAACCAGATATATATTATCACTCTATAAGGTATATTATGAATAACAACGAATATGATGATAAACCTAAAAATAACAATGTAGATAGTGAAACCGAAGAAATAATAAGAGATTTTGTTTCAGAAGCTTACCATCTACTTGATAAAGCAGTAGGAATAATCAGCCAGATTGATTCCGAAAATAATACAGAAGCTATTAATACAATATTTAGGTTATTCCATTCTCTTAAAGGCTCTGCTGGATTCTTAAATTTTAAGAATGTAAGGAAACTTACTCATGAAGCGGAAACACTTTTAGATTTGTTCCGTGAGAATAAGATAACCCCTAAATATAGTCATATTGATGTACTTTACCAAACCTTTGACCTATTGGAAGAACAGATTATTTCAATAAGTAATAATCTTCATGACAAAGGTTTCGAGGAAAAAACGGATATCATAGTCAATAAGATTTCCAACACTATAAAAGATATAATAGGTAAAGACAAGATAGAAGACCATATAGAATTACATGATACCAAATTAAAAAAAGAGAAATTTAGCCTAAGTGAATTTAGCTTCCTGAAAGAAGTAAGGAAAAAAGATAAAGATGAGATAACTCCAGAAATCGTCAACCAATTTAAAGAAGAAGCCAATAAAGTTATAGATAGATTAATGGATGTTATAGATAAACTAAAGGAAAATCCATATGATAAAGAATTAGTCTTAGATTTACTAAAGTTTGACTATAATCTTAAAAATGCCTCGGAAGCATTCCAGTATAAAGACATAAATGATATTACCACCAAAGTAGAAATGTTAATTAATAGTGTTCTGGTAGAAAATACCACTGTAAAAGAAAAATTAATCCAGATATTAAACCATGCTTTTATTATTATAAAAAACCATATAAATACCATAGAACCAGAGAAAGGAAATTATCACCCGGAGAAGATAGTAGAAAAAGAAAACATTATAGAGAAGATAGATGAATTACTAAAAGAAAAGCCCACTTCTGGTGTATATAAACCTTTGGGAGAAATACTTGTAGAAATGGGTGTGATAGATGATTTTACTGTGGAAGAAGCCTTACAAAGACAAAAATCGGAATCCCGGGAAGAAAAAGAATTTACACCACAAGACAAAATTAGAAGCGACTTCTTTAGAAAAGAAGATGTTATAAGAGTAGATACCAATAAACTTGACCAATTATTTGACCTAGTTGGAGAATTAACCATTGCTGAATTAATGGTCACCCATAATGAAGACATAGCTAATCTTAATCTGGAAAACTTAAGCAAAGCTAACGAAAACTTAACAAAGATTACCGGTGATTTACAATCTCTAGTCATGAGTATTAGAATGACCTCTATGGAAAGCCTATTCAATAAGATAGTAAGAGTGGTTAACCAATTATCAAAAACCGCCGGTAAGAAAGTCAAAGTGAACACAATCGGAGCTACCACCGAGATTGACCGTAAACTCATCAATGAAATATACGACCCATTAATACATATCGTTAGAAATGCTGTTGACCACGGTATAGAAAGCGAACAAGAAAGGCTAAGCAATAACAAACCACCCATCGGTAAAATATATATAGAAGCTAAACACGAAGGAAATGAAATATGGATAAGCGTGGAAGATGATGGTGCTGGATTAAATAAACAGGGTATCATCGGAAAAGCCATGAAGAAAGGAATGATAACATCACGGGATTTGGCTAATCTTACTGATGAAAGCATTTATAGATTCATATTCGAACCTGGCTTCTCTACCGCTGCCAACGTCTCGGAAATATCCGGAAGAGGGGTGGGGATGGACGTAGTCAAGAAAAACATCGAAAAGCTAAGAGGTACTGTAGAAATTCAAACTGAGAAAAATAAATTTACAAAAATTACATTAAAAATTCCTGTTACCTTAGAAATCATGAGGGCGATGGTGGTTATTGTTGGTGATAATAAATACTCCATACCTGTTACAGATGTAATCGAAACAATATCTCTCGAAGACCTTAAATTCTTCACTACCGAGGGTAACAAAAAAGCGATTAACCTAAGAGACGAGATTATCCCCGCAGTTAAACTTAACGAAGTTTTCAATAACGGTAAAAGGGGTGAAGTCAAATTAAATGGTATTAGTAAAATCGCTGTTATTGTAAGTAAGAATAAGAAAAAGGTCTGTGTGGTTATAGATGAAATAGTAGGAACCCAACAGATTGTCATCAAGTCTTTACCCAAGTATATGGGACAACTGAAGAATGTCAGCGGATGTTCAATAATCGGTAATGGTGAAATCAGTCTCATTTTGGATACAGGCTCAATTATCAATAACTTGCTGGAATAGGTATCATGAAGTCATGATGTAAAATTAATAAAAATGTTAATTATTAATTAAACAAAATCATGATAATTATGGTTTTGTAGTATAACAAATAATAGGAGGATTCAATGTCAGAAAGCAGATTAGATGACAGCCAATTAGATGAGGATTTATTAGGTATATATGAAGATGATGATGAAGAGGATACTCAGCTTAATAAATACCTATCATTCAAGCTAGAAAATAAAATATATGGTATCGAAATTAAAAATGTTAATGAAATAATCGAAATGCAAGAAATAACAGAAGTCCCAGATATGCCTAAATTTATAAAAGGTGTTATAAATCTAAGAGGTAAGATAATACCTGTTATGGATATGAGGGTCAGATTTAGAATGCCTACCAGAGAATATGATGATAGAACATGTATTATCATAATCAACATCGATAATCTAACGGTGGGACTTATTGTAGATACCGTAACCGAGGTATTAAGGATACCTTCAGAGAATATAAGCGAACCACCACGGTTTAAAGGCAGTGAAAACCGTTTTGTTAGCGGTATAGGTAGAGTTGGTGAAGAAGTGAAGATTATCCTGGATACAGAGAAAATCTTATATGAAGAGGAAATGGAGGCTATCTCTTCCATGGTTGACGAAAGCTAATAACCTCTACATAACAAATACTAATCTACCTTAAATATATATATCCCACTATCTGATGCTAAAACCAGCCTATCTTCCAGTTTAACCATATTACGTGAACCGACTAATGATGTCTCTCCTACATTCACTTCTACATTGTACCTCTCGTAATAGACTTCCTCTTTATTGTAAATGTCTACAAAGTCTTTATCATCTAATTTGATCCTCACATAGACCCTGTCATTATCAGCATATATACCTCTAGCGACATAGGTGTTCTCTAGTTGGGGATCATATTCACCTGTTTCCAAGGATTCATCATCAAGCGGTGGAGTAGTATCTTTAATCAATCTGGTAAAAGATGCTTCTTCCTTACCGCTAAGGGAGAACTTCTGAACCATATAACCCACTTTGGTTTGAGTGCTGTATCCACTACCCCATAAGACATAGATATAGTTTTTATCAATCGCTGTTTTAAAGTCCAGTTTATTGACGTTGGTTTTAGTCCAGTAATCTGAACCAAATGCCGTTATCAGAGGGGGAGTAATGAGTATTACATTTTCTACTTCTCCAACTGTATTCAATACGATAAAAGTTGGTCGATTTTGTGCTAGCTTGGATGCGTCTTCTCTTACTTCCCTAACCACAACCACAGGTTGTTCATTGATAATCTCCAATCCTATAGGTTCAAAGGTGTATGTATTATCTATATCCTGTGTGAGGTGATCCTTAACAATATCAGTTGTATTACCTATCTCTTTATATTCTTTAATTATGTTTCCAGAAACGTCTAAAAACATTAGGACTAATTTACCATTATCATTTTTAAGGATGTATAGTTTGTTATTCTCTTTATCCACCACACCTGATAATACTACACCAGGTGCAGAATTAATATCCTCACTTTCAGTTATTACTGCGCTTAAAGCTCCATCATCGGTAATCTTAAGGATAAGATTGGTTGGTTTTTTTATATATACCAGGAAATTGTTATTCTTATCTTTTCCCAGCAATAACGGATTTGATATTTTTTCTTCACCTAATCTAATACTTCGTTCTATCTTGGTTAACAGCTTTATATTCTTATTTTCCGGTTCGTATGGGAAAATAACTCTTCCGGTTTCATAGAATGGTGATATAACGGTAATCTCGGTTTCGGTTATTGCCTGTGTTTCTTCATGGGTCGCTATAAGCTGGGTTACCTCATTATTAATAGAGGAATTAACCAGCTTAACAGTGGTATTACATATACCATTGACAAAATTGTTCACCACTTTATATGGTTCATCAATGAAGACTTTATCATTGGTGGTTTCGAGAACAACCTCATCCTTAAAATCCTTCAAGGGATTGCCCTGCTTATCTAAAGCGGTTACCTTAATCTGTATTTCTTCACCGCTTCTAGCTTTATTCACATTGGTACTAATCTCCAGATTAGAGAATGTTGCTTCGGTTGTGGTTACACATGCTGAATAGACAAAGCTAACCATGATAATAAAACCAAAAATCAATGTAATTAATGAGAATCGATTTCTCATAATAATCCTCCCTCATAAAAAAATGTTATATAATATAACTAACGGTTTAACACTGGAGTAGTGAAATATGTTTGTTAAATTTAATAAAAATTTGATATTATTATTTGTTAATAAGGGTTTTAATCAGGTTCAGGAATTCTTCTTTTTCGAAGGGTTTAACAATCCACGCATCCGCCCCGACTTCTTTAGCGGCACTTCTAACCTTCTCATCTGTTTGTGTAGTGAGAATTAGGACAGGTTTGGATGTATATTGCTGTTTTTGTCTTAGATTTTTGACAAAATCAATACCATTCATAACCGGCATATCAATATCCACAATAAACAGATCGACATCGTCTGCCTTATCCAGCTTATCCAAAGCATCTTGTCCGTTCTCTGCTTCTATATAAGGATAGCCGCCTGATTTTAATGCCAATCCTACAATTCTTCTCATAGTATTGGAATCGTCAATTATCATAAATTGCATACTAGTCTCCTTTTAAAATAAAAATTCGTATATTTTATATATTAATTTCACATTATTGATTCGTCTAAAATATTTTTTTCTTCCAATACAGTTACTCTTTTTAGAAGAGTTTCTCTGATTTTTTGGTCCAAATCTTTTGAAATATTATTCAGATTAATTTCAAAATCTTCTAAAGCATAATCTTTATTCTTAATTTCATCATGTATATCACCAAGAAATTCTTTTATATGTCTTATCTGCTGACCAGTGATGTCTTCGTATTGCAAGGAACTTAAAATTTGGTTTAGGTTCCCTTCTACCTCTTTTGTTGAATTGCTTAAGTCCTGGAATGATTTAATGGTTAACTCAAATGATTCTATGAACTTGTTAATTCGCTTTTCTTCTTGTTCAATCATCTTTTCCATATAATTGACAATTTGCATGGTTTCCTTATCCCATTCAGTAATCATGGTCTCATTATATTTCTCGAAAGAAGTCATGATATCATTGATTTCAGTGGTGAAGTTGCTTGTCTTTTGGTTAAGCTGTTGTATTTCCTGGACCAATACTCTAAAACCTCTACCTGCTTCTCCAATTCGTGCTGCTTCTATGGAAGAGTTTATGGCGATGGTTTTATTTTGTTCTGCGATATCCTGAATATTATTCAACATTCCATTGATTTGTTTAATCCACATTTCTATTTTATCTAGTTTTTTCCTATTTTCTTTATTAAATAAAATCAATCGATTAATTATATCTTTAGTTTTGTTATATGCTTCTTTGGAATCTTTAGCAACTTCGCCGAAATCCTTTCCACCATATATATTTTTCAAAAACATAATATTTTTCTCAGCTTCTCTACTTGCCTGTGAATTAGATTCTGATACATCGTTGAATTTATCGATCAGATTATGTATAACCTCTTCTGTTTTTGACCTTATTCCATCAATTAATCTATTTAAATATGGTATCTTCACATATACATCGAGAATAATATCCCTAATATGCTTTGTAATGTAATTTTTGATAATCTCAAATTCTTTTGTGTTTATCCTTTCAACTAGTTTATCAAGATTTTCTTTATATATTATTGGTTCTTTAAGTTTTTCACTGTTTATCTTTGTTAGTTGCTCCTTATTATCATTGGTTTTTTCCCTTTCATTGATTTTATTCTCGATTACTGATATCAAAGCTAATGCTTCTTTAATGGTTTCTTCATAAGATAATGCTTTTTGTTCAAGGTTCTGGTTTATATCTATCAGATTATTTTTATTAATTCTCTCTATTCTGTCTATTCTTATTAAAAGGAAAGAGATAATTAGCAGAATTAAGAAAAAAATTATATTCACTAAATAAATCCATATCCCGGATACCTCATTAAATATAAAAAGAAATAAATTGGATAAAAATCCTAATCCGATTATTATAAAGAAAGTTATACTAATAGTTTTTTTTGACATATTTGTTTTCACCTAATACGATATTGTTTTGTTAAAATTCAATATTAAGTATGGA
>CAYUUC010000122.1:0-9556 GCA_964447635.1 uncultured Spirochaetia bacterium | reverse complement strand
AGTAGGATTATCATATGAACTTAATCTGGATAGGTTTATAGTGGAAAAGATAGATGGTGATTACTCAGAACCGGTTGATAATGACTATTTCTTACTATCCATCAACTTTATTTTCTAAAGAATCAGAAGAAACTGCGACGCTTAATTATAAATGATTTCAGAAAAGCATCAATATGGTTAATGATAGCATATCTTATATATCTCATCTTTTTTATTAGGTCTTTCTCTGATTTAATTTCACCAGGGTTAATCTCATCTATTCTTAAATCCCAAACCATCCTTATATAAGAACCAAGGAAGAAAGGATTATACATCCTAGCATCTTTGCTTAATATCACCACATAGTCAAAATGCTTATTTTGATAATTCTCACAGCCAACACCGGCTCTTAAACCAACGACCGGCAATGATAATTCGGATAAGATAAGCCTGGTACTCTTATAAAGCATATTACAATCTTTATTGGAAGGACCCATAACCGATGTACCTGCACTAGAAATGTTAAACAGATTATTACCCATTCTTCTCAGGTATGACTCAGCAATCAATGAATTGGTAAGATTATATGTATCTAAAAAAATTATCGATTTCCTTTCTTGTTGGACCATCTTATTATCCCATTTATTATTTAGCTTTTATCAGAAAGGAGTTTGTCCGTATAATTCTTAACAATATGAAAAATCGGTTTCTTATTTAATTCATAGTCAACCAGTCCGAAATATTGCTCTGGATTGAAGAAGGAATAATATTTATCGTTAAAATCAGTTAAAACCCACAGAAATATCTTGATCCCCTTACTAATCGAATGATCCATTAACTTAACATAGTTTTCTCCTATATCCTCATCCCTTCTTTTTGCGTGTAGTACGGTGTATTTGGATATACCCATTTCGGTTATCCAAATCTCTTTTCCATAGTGGTTATAAGCATTATAATAGGTATCGATTCGCTTTTTCATCCTCCTATAGAGTGTGTCCTTGCTTGCAAATCCGACATAGTTTGATGTTATATATGGATGAAAGTTGTATATATCAATATAATCGTTAATACCCATTTCTATCAAACGTTTAAGGAAGTTTATCTCAAAGCCGAAGAATAGAAAGTCTACATCATCACCACATGTCGAACCCATCATCACTTTGTTATCAGGATTGATATCCTTAATAATGGGATACACTTCGGTAAATAGCTTGAAGTATTCCTCAGGTTTAGCTTTCTTTGTCCAGAATCTACGGATGTTCTCTTCGTTCCATATCTGCCAGTGATGTATCTCCCCTTTGTATCTTTCGCATAAATCCTTCACATATGATTTAAACTTATCCAACTCATCAAGTGGATTATTGAACTTAATTCCAGAGTTTATAAGGTTTAATAATGTTCCAGGTACAACACCGGCGAGGACTCCTACAATCTTGATGTCATTCTCATGTAGTTTCTTGGTGAGATAATCCGCCATGGGATAGTATTCTTGCGGATTCTGGTAATAATCAAACTCTATCCTTACCCATCCTGCATTAAGCTCTTTTATAAGTTCAACATACTTATCCAGCTGTTCGGGACTCCTATGTTTCAATGCTATATTCATTCCAAAGCAATCAAGCATGGTTAAAACCTCCATTAGAGCAACACAATATTGATATAAGCTTATATCGGAGTGTATTTAACATTATAATCATATACATCTTCCCCTAACCTTCTTTTCAATAGTCCAACGATTTTATAGGTAACAGGTGTCATGAATACTTCAACTAAAACCTTAAATATATAATTAAGTATAATTAGTCCTATAACACCGCTTATCGGTATTATACCGGTTATGCCAAAAGCCAATGTTGCGAATACTATGGTATCCACCCCTTCACCAACTAGAGTGCTCCCTATAGTCCTTTTCCATAAGTGCTTTCCTTTCTGCTTTTTCTTCATCAAACTCATGATGATGCTGTTGGTGTAGTTACCAAGGAAATAAGCTATCAAACTGGCAATAACAATCATCGGGGTTTGACCAAGGATGGCCTGATACGCCTTTTGCATAGTAAAAGCATTTCCAGACCCGGTATTCCAGAATTGATCCGGGGGCAAAATGCCTACTAAAACGAATGTTAAAGCCATCACCCCAGCCATGATGAAACCAGTCCATATTACCTTACGGGTATTAACGAAACCATACACCTCTGTTAGAATATCACCAAAGATGTATGATATTGGGAAAAGCACTGTTCCTCCATCAAGCACAAAATCAATGGCTATATTAAATCCAAACAGATTAATGTTTAGTGTAGGGATACCGAAACCGAATATCTTATTGCTGGCTACATTAGATATAAGCAAAACTCCTACGAAGATGCCTGATATCACCGCCATATCCCTATTCCGATTAGGGTGTTTGTTTACTTTTATATTCTTTTCCATAATGCTTAATCTCAATTGACTAAAGTATTAGAATACATTATAATCATAATCTCTATCTATATCAAATTTATATAATCACATCTTTATTGGTTTGTGAGGTCTTCTTCCTTCTCCTAGCATTGATAATAATCGCTATTGATGAAGCTATGATAATCAATATACCACCAATGATTTTATACTCATTGATTTCTTCATCAAAAAAGATATATCCGAATATCATAAACTCAAACACCGTAGCCAAAGTAAGGATTGACATAATCTTTGCAGGAAGATATCTTCCCGCTGTAGATAAAGATAGATGACCACTGGTATCAATTAATCCTACCAGCATCATATATATAAACACATCTGTTTGATAATCTATCCCGTCGATGATGATTTTAGGTGTTGTTATAATCAGACTGACGAACAAAAATGATCCTACTATAATCCATATATCAATTCCAATCAAGTTGAGCTTTCTTATGCTAATGGTCTCCAGACTTATAAAGACCGTAGTAACAATTATTAGAGGATATGCCCATGAAAACCCAATAGTGAAGGGATTCCCCACAATGAAGAAAACCCCGGTAATAGCAATAACCACAGCCAATATAACCTTCTTATTAAGGCTTTCCTTTAAAATGAAGAATGCTAGAAATACAGTAATCACTGGATTAAGGTTCACAATTGACCCCAACTCGCCTAAACCACCATAAGCCAGAGCAGTAAAGTATGCGAAGACCACGATTGTTCCTATGATACCCCTAAATATTATCCAGCGTTTCTGTTCCTTATTTAGATTGGATAGAGAGCCCTTCAGCTTCTTCCTAACTAATCCTGAAATCAATACAACCATCATACCCACTAAAGACTTCCAGAAGATGATGTGGAAGGAGTCAACACTAGTTGTAACATGCTTGATTATCGTTAAGCCTGAAGTAAAGCATAGTGTAGTGAACAGGACAAATCCTGCTCCGATTAGATTGTTTTTGAGTTGAGATTTGTTTTCATTCATATTTTGCACCCATTTTGCTATCTTTATTCAGTTGACCAATAGATTTCCTGCTAATACCTGCGTATATTGTCATAACCGCTGAAACAATGATTAACCCTCCACCCAGAAGCTTAAATTCATCTAAATTTTCACCAAACATAAAGTAGCCCAGGAACATAAACTCAAATACTGATAAAAGACTAATTATCGATATATTTTTGGATTCTATGTATTTAGCCGCAGAAGTGAGGAAGTAATGTCCGATAGTCATTAGACAACCAGCTATGATAATATAAGCATAGGATTCGAAACTGTATGATGGTCTATCAATAATAAATTTTGGCATAAAGAATAAAATTCCAAAAAATAGGAAGGATATAACGATTATCCAGCTATCAACTCTGATAAGTTTGAGTTTCCTATTTATCACCGCACCCAAACTCATTAAAGAAGCTGCGAATAAGATTAGGATATGTGCTATGGAGAAGTCTTGAGTGAAGGGGTTTCTTATCAGAAAGACACCTGCTAATGCAATAGCGATGGCAAACCATATTTTATAGTTGAATCCTTCTTTGAGTATGAAGTAAGCAAAGAAAACCGTAAATATCGGATTCACATTAGATAAAGAGCCAACCTCTCCTAAATCAGTTAATGATAATGCCGTTATATAAAAGAACATGGCGAATGCTCCAGATAAGCCTCTCATAACCAACCAAAAGCCTTTTTTCCTGTTTATGCTTTGAAAGGAACGTCTAATCTTGCCTTGTATTGAGGTAAAGATGAGTATTAATGATAAACCGCTTATAGAACGCAAAAACATCAGATGTATAGGGTCTATCTCTGATGAACTAAGCTTTATGAAAGCATGACCTATCGTAAAGCATAGTGTAGAGAGTATAACAAAGATAATCCCTATGATTTTACCATTATTCTTAACTAATGCTTTAACCTTTTCCATTGAGCTTTCTATTTCTCCGTTTCGTAGTTTCCCTGAATGATGTTGATATACTCATCACTCTTAGCCCATTTATGTAAATGACCAGCTCTCCACAAGGGAAAAGGATGTGATTTATCCATAGTTTGCAATATAACGAAAACCTTATTGAGGAAGTTCTCCTCTTTCATCTTAGCCGCCTCGTCCGCTTGTTTGAGGAATTGTTCGGTATTAATCATATTCAATATCTTTTGTGACCCACCAGCAAGCTTCATTATGATTTTTGCCGTCTTGTTGAAATCCCTAAGTACAATGAGTTCAGCTCTATCCGCTGTCAATTCAGAGCACCTATCCCAATATAGAAGAGCATACATGATGGGGTATATCGCAATGTTACCCAGTCCAAGCAACATCTTGGAAAGATAATCGGCTAGGAAACCTATTACTCGCGCCGCTGTCTTATAAAGGATATGACCGCATTGTATATGACCCAACTCATGTGTAATAACTCCGAGCACCTCATCATCATCCATCAGGTCGATGAGACCGGTAGATATGGATATGGTTGGTTCATCTACTCCTATGGTATAAGCATTAGGCTGTGGGTCTTGATAGATGAAGGTCTGTGGCAGACTCTTTATATCCAGGACAGAGCAAGCATGTCTTAACATATCATGATATTTGGGTAGATGGCATTCAGTAACCCGGATAAAGTTTTGAAACTGGAACATACGCATATATCTCTCGTTGGTTTCCTTCATAAGCCATTTTAGGAATGTATTTACACCGGGAATCCTCTTAAGCTTTGCTAAGGCTTGTTTATCCAGAGGATGTTCATATGATACTGATGAAATATTGCTGAAGTTCTCATCATCACCGAAGAACAGCTTTTTTCTACAGCTACCACAAACCACAGTCTTTAATCGGTTTATGGATTTTTCCTTATCCAGCTTGTTTTTTGTTCCGCAGAAGCGACATTCTATGATAAAATTTTCTTCCATATTTATAACCATTTAAAAGTCAATAGAATCATTTATTATTATTTTATATTAAATTTTAGGAAAAGATATTTAGATTTTAATTAAGATGTGGAAAAAATAATAAACCTTGATATATAATAAAAATTATTATTCCGGATTGTTTTGCGTTATGTTTTCTTCAGTGGGATTTTCCTGTGTTTGTTCATCTTTGCTGGATAGGATGCCTGGATGGGAATCCATTTTGTGAATCAGGTTTTCATAGTCCTGTTCAATATTCTTTAATGTATCATTCATTGTTGAGAGGGATTCTAAGACTTTCATTACTCTTTCATCCATAGATAAGGTTTAATCCTTTATTTTATTTATATTGTGTTCAATCCATTAAATCAGTAAAATATTTTTTATATTTATCGAGTGATTGATATAAGAATTTAGAAAATCATCCTAAAAAAACCATAAAGTAACTTATTAAAATGGTTTAACTTAAATTGAATTTGATTTTAAAAAGTCTTTGCTATAGTTTTATCATTCATCCATCCGATAATATAAACCATGAAAAACTTATCCAAAATCTTATTATTTATTATCATATTAAGCATAACTTCTATATCATCAACCCAGGTATACTATAGTGACAAAGTGATTGACCGAATAAAAGTATATAATAACGATGTGGGTCTACAAAAAGAGAATATCTTCCATTATCAACATACAATTTCCACTCAAAAACCAATACCTATAAAAATCGATTCTACATTCACCAACAGACTATTAAAGAAAGAGAAATTTACCTATAAAATAACATACGATACACTAGCCAATCCTATTTCAATAGTCCATATGGACGAGAACGGAGACATTATAGAAGAGATTTCATTAGAATACGACCAGCAGGAGGTCTATTATCCATATCCAGATAAGCTGGTTTTTGGTTTTATAAACATAAAAGCGAATACTAGACTAAGATTAAAAAAGGTAACCAACCATGAAAAAAATACTATAACCTACCAAATACCTTTCTATAAAGATAAATACCTTATTAGACTCGATACACTCAGCCCAGAGGGAGTGAAGCTAAAGTCAATATCATATAGCTATGATGATAAAAGTAGATTAAAATCTGTGGAGTTCTATGATATAATCACTGATATAATTGATTATAATATATATATTTACGATGACCTTAACCCAAAAAGTCTTAGATATATTATTAAATCCATAGATAAAAAACATATAGATGAATATGTTACTGTAGCATCATTCAGCGATGGTAACTTTTTGCGAGAGTATCATTATAAACCTCAATCCAAAATTAAAATCCCAGATTTCTCTCCTTATGAGTATGAATTTAAATCCTATATGAAAAAAGAATATCACTATAAATTTAGCACTCCATAAATCATACCATATAGATATAATCTCATTAACCTTATACGCCTGTAATCTAATCATCTTTATCATAAGGAGGGAGAGGTTGTTTTTTCTTTTCTATTGTTTCCTTAAGGAATTTGATTATCCTATCGGCATCTTCTTCTGTTACTTCATTTAAGTATAATTGCTCCTTCTTGCCGTTACGCAATGTTAAGACAACCATAACATTAATTAGACCATTTTCTAATAATTCATTATGGGATTGAATTTCCGAAATCTCGTGTATAGGCAAGCGAATTATCTGCTTAGGAATAAATAGACTTTCTTCGTCAACCAGAATCTTAATCTGGTTACGGCTGGTTTCTTTCAGTATAGGATATCCAAATCCAAACATAATTGCAAGTAAAACCAATATAGGATAAAATACAAAATCTGCTTTTAATAGAATAAGAGCAGTAATTCCGATGCCAAGACCTATCCCAGCTTTAATTAGCGAACCGGTAAGATTATTCTTGAATTCTTTACTTCTTGACCGGGATTGTCTCTTGTATGTAAGAATAGAAGTATCTTTATAAGACTGTATCTTGATATTATCCCTACTACCAAATGACTCCATATCATAACCTTCAAAACAAACAATAATACTATATAAAAGATAATCCGAAATACATTTTATGTAAATAAAAAAAATGAAAGATGCATTTATTAGATTTATCATTAAATTGTGATTATTTTTAATAAACGATGATTTAATAAATCATCATAAATATAGATAAATCTAATATAAAATTATAACTCTTAATATGAAATATAAATTAATTATAACCATTCTAATAACTATACTAATCGGTGTAAACCTACATGCTGACTCACTAAATGAAGGTAATTCTGAATATATGAAAGATAACTACGCAGAAGCTCTATCATTATATGAGAAAGCCATTATCAAAAATCCCAACCAACCCATTCCATATGCCAATATGGGTAATACTATGTTCCATCTGCAAGACTACAACAAAGCAATATCCAACTACCAAAAAGCTATCCAAATAATAAACCAAGACAGAACAAAAGATACTAATCTATTGGCGGATATCTATTATAACCTTTCTACAGCACTTTACTATAATGATGATTATCAACAGGCTTTAGAATCAATCGAGACTTCCCTAAAACTAAATCCTGATAATAAAGATGCAAAATACAATTGGTATATTATCAAAAAGAATCTCGCAGAATCACAAGGTAAAAAACCATCAACATCTAATGACAATTCCAACCAGGGTAATGATGAACAGGATAAACCACAGGATAAACAAAATGACCAGAATGATAAAGATAACCAGGATAACGGAAACAAACCTCAGAATCAGAATACTGATGATAATAGTAACCAAAACAAAGACAACCAAAACCAATCAACCACTCCCAATGAAAGAGAAACTTTCCTTAATGAAATGAAAACACAAGAACTAATGAACCGTAAAAACTCCCCATATAAAGGGGATAAGCAGGAACTGGGCGAAGTTAACCTCCATCTGGATAAGGATTGGTAATGATAAATAGAATTATAGCGGTAATTGTTATTTGTTTGGCTTTATTTATTGTGATGTTAACATCTGATACTTTTTCATATTGCAATATTCAACATGTAGAACTTCGAGTAGACTCCACCATACTTGGTAGAGAAGATATCCTAAAAGTGACTCTGATTATAGACAATTCAGAATTTGCCCATATTAACGATGACTCATTATTTAATTACTTTAGATTGATAGGAGAACCGGATTATACAGTTAATAATGAGACCGGTAAGCTTATAATAAACTATAAACTTAAACCTAAAAGCATCGGAGAATATACCCTTCAAAACATCAAAATATTCCTCAATAATGGTGATATCATATATCCGGAAGAAATAACCATAAATGTTGTTGAAGGGTCTATATATCAGATTGATGATGAAAACTTTGACCAAGAAAGCGAATTACCCCTGGAGAATAGAACATTTGTCAAGACTCTTACTGATAAGGAGACTTACTATAAAGGTGAAACCATCATACTAAGCACTTATCTATACTCAATTTATCCAATAGAAAACAACTATGAATATTATAACGGTAGACCATCATTAAGTAAAGACTTTTGGGAACCAGGATATCTGGACTATGAAGTTGTCCTATCTCAAACCATAACCATAGAACAGAATGGCATTGAGTATGAACAAAAACTAATCGACAGTAGGGTTCTATTTCCAAAATTCACTGGTAACTATACATTTAAATCGTATAAATGGAAAGTCCCTTTTGGAGAGAAAATAAGGGATTATGACCGATATATACTACAAACAGAACCGATTACAATAACAGTAAAACCACTACCCAATGATAATATCCCAGATGATTTCTCAGGAGTGGTAGGATCTTATAACCTGGAATCTAAGTTGAGTGGATACGCCTATCAAGATAGAGAGGGCATACCTGTCTTTACTGGAGAGACTTTTATTAAACTGACCTTAATCCTAACAGGAAGAGGTAACCCGGATTTAACAAGCGAACCATCTATCGTATTCCCGGATGATACTTATAAAGTCATATCGGTTAATATCATCCCCAGGAGTCATTTTAAAGATGATGGCTATAGAATAACCAAGACATTCGAATATCTGATAAGACCACTTAAAGCTGGTTTAATTCATCTACCAAAATCAAAGTATAATTTTTTCAATCCGGTTAAAGAACAATTCGAGGTAATTACTACTGACAGGATTAAGATTAATATTCAGCAAGAAATATCAGACCAACAAGGGAGCGATTATGATTCAATCCAGTCAGCATTAGAAAAACTTAGACCTATTCAAGATAAAACCAATTTAACCAATAAACC
>CAYUUC010000121.1:0-9557 GCA_964447635.1 uncultured Spirochaetia bacterium | reverse complement strand
ATGAAAAAAGAGAATAAATGGGCTTATTTATGGAATTGGATTAAGATTGCTTTTATTTCTATTGTGTTTTTTGCTTTGATGCTTCTTCAAGTATTCCAGGCAGACAAGATACAAGATATCACAGAAGAGATTAACCAAACCAAAAAAGACCTGGTTAGTATTACATTGAAATTATCTGAAGTAAATTTACAAGTTGAAAATATCAAGAATGGTGTTATAATAGATGAGATTGCCACAGAATCATTTGGAATGATTAAGGCAAATAAAAACAATTATTATATTATTGAGAATAATTATGAAAACAAAGGTTATTAAAAGAAAAATAAGAAAGAATTATATCATATTAATTTCCATCCTTTTATTAATATTTATCATAACCAGTTTCCTAAGTGCTACAAGATTTTATTTCAGTGATGAAGAAGGGGATATTTATAATATTCAATCTTTTGTTAAGCAACAAGTATATTTAGATGAAAAATTACAAGGGTATTATGATTATAAATATGTAGGAAAGTTGGAAGTAATCGATAAAATAGGCACATCAAGTAAATTACATGGTCATTATTATGCTTATTCAAAACCTAACGGTTCTTCTAAACCATACGAATTAATCAATGAAGAAACATCAGAAACTGAATATATTAGAAAAAAGAATGGAAAAATGGTAATAGATCGATCCTATCTATTCCCAACAGTACGAGATTTGCCTGTTTTCCCCGACAGAGACATAAAAATAGGAGAGGAATGGGAATCCGAAGCTCTGGAGGTCTTAGATTTAACTTCATTAGGCGCAAATGAACCTTATAGAATTCCATTATCTGTTCTTTATAAATATTTAGGAGATGAAAAATTCAAGGAAAAGGATGTAGCGGTTTTTTCTGTTAAATATTATTTTGAATATGATATGTTTGAAAAACCTAATCCTAATTCTGATGATACAAGACCTATCTTTTTAACCGGATTATTTGAGGGGAAGTATTATTGGGATAAGACCGATAATGCTCCATTATTCTATGATGCTAATACTGTTTTCACCTTTCTATTAAAAAACAGCCAGGTTTTAGAGCTTAGAACAGAAGAATATGGACAAATTGACAAGATTACAATTGATAAGCATGAGGATGTAATAAAAAGAGTAGATGAAGATAGAAAGAATGAGATAAAAGAAGATATCGAAGAAGAATTGATAGATGAAGATTTAAGTGAAGATTTCAATGTATACGAAAAAGATGAAGGAGTAGCTATTAATCTTGGTGATATCTTATTCGATTTCAATTCATATAAGCTTAAACCAGAATCTATCGCTAAATTGGATAAAATCGCTAAAATCTTATTAAAATATGATAATTTTTCAATGATAATAGAAGGACATACTGATAGCATAGGAACTGATGATAGCAACCAAATATTGTCGGAGAATAGGGCAAAATCAGTCGAAGATTATTTAATACAAAAAGGAATTGAACCAGAATCATTAATCTCTATGGGATATGGTGAATCTGAACCTATAGCTTCAAACGAAACAGAAGAAGGTAGGCAACTAAATAGAAGAGTAGAAATTACCATAATAACCAATCAAGAGTAAGATATATCTAAATATTAAGATATTCTGCGAATGTATTGAATATCTCTTTTAATGAAGTAAAAGTTGCTTCTTGCCATTCTATACTGTTATCATATATAATCTTAACTTCAAAATTGGAATTATTTTGCTTATTAAAGGTTTGTACTTTTTTCATCCATTCGATTATTAATCTTACCCCGTATGAACTCATTGAGTTAAGATTAGTAAAATCTAAGATAATTACTTTATGTTTAAAGAATTCCTTTAGAAGATTATCAAAATATTCTATCACTTCTTTTTCAAATTTCTCATTTATTATATATAATTCACCTTTGAAAACAATTTCAAGATGATTTTCATCGATTTCATTTGCTTCAATTCTTATGCTGTCGTTATAAAATCTGTTCATTGGATAATCCTTAAAATAATTTATTTCTACATATATATTACTATTCACATAAGAAAGTTGTGAAAATACCCTTTAAACAAATATATTATAATTTTATATTATATTAAGTGATTACATCATACTAATCGGATCTACATCTATTTCTAAGTATATTCCCTTTTTTTTCAATGATAGTTTTTTTGCATTGTAAGCTACTTTAATTATATTAATAATCTTATCAGAAATCAAAATTATATGATACCTATAATTACGATTAATTTTTTCAATAGGACATGGTGCTGGTCCTAACAAAACGGAATTCTTTTTCATAATCTTTTTTAATCTTCTTGATAAAGAATTTATACTTTCAGATAATATATCTAAGTTCGTACTCCTCATAACTAATCTTATAATTCTGCGAAAAGGCACCCATCCAAACTCCTTCCTATTACCAATTTCAATATTATAAAAACCTTCATAATCTTGTTTTAGTGCATTCACAATTGAATAATGATCTGGATTATAAGTCTGAATAATTACTTCTCCTTTCTTTAATCCTCTTCCTGCTCTTCCAGACACTTGTGTTAATAGAGAAAAACTCCTTTCAGCTGCTCTAAAATCAGGTATATTTAAAGCAGTATCTGCACTTATAACTCCAACTAATGTTATATTAGGGAAATGGATACCTTTTGCTATCATTTGTGTTCCTACTAGTATATCTATATCACCATTTTTCATTTTCTCAGTCATTGAAATATAAGCATTCTTTCTTCTAGTAGTATCTATATCCATTCTTTGGATATTGGCATTAGCAAAAATCTCTCTTAATCGATTTTCTACTTGCTCAGTGCCAAATCCAAAATACTTAAGTTTATCAGAACCACAATGAGCACATTTTGTGGGGGGTGGTATCTGGAATCCACAATAATGGCATACTAGTCGATTATTAATTTTATGGTATGTATAAGGAATGCCACAGTTAGGACATTCTTCTGGTTCTCCACAATCTAAACATAGGAGGTAATTGGAAAATCCTCTCCTATTTAGGAATATTAGGATTTGTTCATTTTTTATTAATCTGTCATTTATCTTATCCAGTAATAATTGACTGAAGATTCTCCCTCCTTGTTCATTTTTCATATCTACAACCTTGATATCCTGGCTGTAATGTTTGGAATGTCTTTCCTTTAATTCAAGTAGACTTATATTTCCATTTTTTGCATTATAATAAGTTTCTATCGAAGGAGTGGCTGTTCCCATAACGAGTGGTATATTTCTATCCCGACAAATTTTATATGCAACTTGCTTAGCATTATATCTAGGTGTATCAGACGATTTATAACTGGTTTCATGTTCTTCGTCTATTATTATTATGCCTAGATTTTTGGATGGTGAAAAAACAGCTGAACGAGCTCCTAGTACAATTTTTACTTGATTATTCAGGATTTTTAGGTAATTATAAATTTTCTCTTTGGGAGATATTTTTGAATGTATTACCGCTACATCCTTTCCAAATATCTCAGTAAACCTAATAATGTTTTGTGGAGTTAGAGCTATTTCTGGTACTAATATCAGAGCATATTTATTTTTTTCAATAACTTTTTTTGCTAAATGTCTATAAACTTCAGTCTTTCCACTACCGGTTACACCTTTTAGTAAATATGTATGAAAGAATTTTTCATCTATGGATTTTGATATCTCATTTATTGTATGTAATTGCTCTTTATTAAGTGATAATAATTCTTTTTTGAAAACACCTTTGGAAAAATCAATTTCTTTGGATTGTGTTTCTTTAGGAACTATGGTTGATAATGCTTCACCTAGTGTACAAATATAATATTTAGATATCCACTTAGCTAATTTAATTTCATAATCTGAGAAAATTGGGTAATCATCGATAATTTTGATTATATCTTTAACTTTAAAGTTAGGTTTATGCTGGGTTGTATTGATAATATAAGCAAGGTTAGGTCTATTACCTTTTCCAAAAGGTACTAATACTCTCAACCCAATCTGGATAAATTCTTCTAATTCTACAGGAACTCTATAAATGAAGGTTTTTTCTAAAGGTTTATCTATAACGATTTCTATATACAATTGACTCCCCTATTATATTATTATAAACTGTCAATTGTCCTTCTAATCAATTGCATATCTTTCCATACTTTTATTCTTTCTACAGGATTTCTTAATAGATAGGATGGATGGAATGTTGGAATTACATTCAATTTATTCGATTTAAACAACTTTCCCCTGATTGTAGTAATTCCTTTTTTGCTTTTTAGTATATATTTGCTGGAGAAATTTCCTAATGTTACTATAACTTTTGGATTTATCAATTCTATTTGTTTTAATAAATATGGAGTACATGTTTTGATTTCATCCTCATGTGGATTTCTATTTCCAGGGGGTCGGCACTTGAGTATATTAGCGATATATACATCTTTTCTATCTAATCCAATAGATTTAATCATTAATGTAAGTAACTTGCCAGCCTTTCCAACAAAAGGTCTTCCTTGAATATCTTCTTCTTCTCCTGGTGCTTCACCGATAAACATTAGATTTGATTTATGATTACCTTCTCCGAAAACCACATTTTTCCTACTCTGACATAAATCACATGCTGTACAAGTTAAAGCTTTCCTTTTTATCTTTTCTAATTGCGTATTACGATTTTCGATTTGATAATCTATATCGTTGAAAGGTTTACTTTCTTTATTATTTATGTTATAGCTTATACTTTCTTTTGTGTTATTCTGTTTATTCTTTTCAATGATGATATTTTCAGGTTTTTTTTCCTTTTTAGGTTGTAGGTTTACCTCTGTTATTTTATATCTATTCTCATCTAGTAATTTATTCTTCAAATCAATTATATTATTTAGCATTCTATAAGATAGATATTGTTTTTTAGTTATTTTCATGTTTTTATTTACATATTCATTTGTTTTTTTATTCATTTTTAGTCATAAATATCGTAAAATTTTACCTATTCACTGTTTCTGTTATTATCTTCATCATCCTCATCATTTTCATCATCTTCATTTGAGTTGTTATTTGTTTGTTCTTCATTTTGGTTTTCTATATCGTTTGAATTATTGTTATCTTCTGTTGATTGGTCTTCGTTTTCGTTTTCATTTTTATTATTCTTATCATCATCATCTGTATCCTGCTCTCCCAGCATCTCAACATTTATACCAACCTTCCCGAACATTCCTTTAATGATACTTTTTATATTATCATTTGTATTTTCGTTTTCATAGATTTTTTTTAATTTAATATGGTCTTCAAATTCTCCAAATTGAATGATATTATATATGGCTCTTTTTTTCATCACTATGCCTTGTTCTTCATTATTAATCACGTCTAGCATTATAGAAACCATATCATCAGTATACAGGTCAGGATATAATGTTATCGCTGTGATAGAAGATTCGTTAGTAATTAGATTTCTGAAAGTATTTATAATTTTTTCATTCTTTTCAAATTCAGTCAATTTTTGTAATACTTTTCCATAGTTTTCTCGGCTAGTTTTTGTGGAATTATATTCTAATGGATTTTCAGCAACGTCTATTAATAGGTCTAATCCGCTGTTATCTTCTATTGTTTTAATTGAATTTAGTAAAGCTTCAAATTCGCTTTCTGTTAGATTTGATTTATTTAGTTCATCTGTTGCATATTTGACAGCTTTTTCTTTTGGGAGAAGATTCAATAAGCCAATAACAGCAGTATGAACTTTAGTATCACCCTTTTTTATCCTCTCATCTATGTATTCAACAGCTTGTTCATTTTCAACAGTCAAATATACACCTACAGCTACATATCTTAAAACATCTTCGGGGTCATTTTCGATTATATATTTAAGGAATTCTATAATTTTTTCATCGTTTAATTTATGTTTAGCGATTACTCTTAATGCTCCTACTCTTACATTAGCATTATCATCTCTTAAAGAAGAATAGATAGAATCGATAGGAACTTCGTCTTTCTCCAGTAAGAACATAGATCTTACAGCTTCTAATTTTAGAGTTATATTCTCAGATGATAATGCCTTTTTGATATGTTCACTTACATCACCATATTTATTGAATATTAATCCTCTGAAAGCAATGGAACGCTGGTTCGTTGAATTAGTCTCATCTTCATAAACCTCCAGCAGGAATTCTAATGCATCTTCGTTACCCAATCTTCCAAGACTTATTAAGACGGATTCCTGATGAACCTCCTTGGGGTCTGGAGCATAGTATATATCATCGATAAGCAAAAAGGTTAGTTCATCCATATCCAATCTACCAGTAGCAATAATAGCTTGATTCTTCAATGTAACATTGTCACTATCAAGAAATTCCTCAATCCTTGCTTTCAATGGTTCATATTCAAATATACCCAATGTACTTACTACAACAGGTAATACTGTCATGTTATCCATATCCAGATATTGATAGATTTGTTCGCTAGCTTCATAGTATTGTAAACTTGCTACAGTTCTGATAGCCTGTACTATAACTTGGGGATTGTTTTCATCTTCTAGAATTAGAGTTAACAATGGCAAGAAATATGATTTTTTTAACTTTCCTATATGTTTTATAATATCTAATTTTTTTTCAGATATACCGAATTCAATATCTTTTTCCCATTTTTCATATAGTTGTTTATCGGCTTCTGTTACTTCATCATTGTATTCTATAGTTCTTTCAAAGCCGGTTTCTTCTTCTGTTTCTTCTCCATTTGTGTCTTCTTGGTCATCTTCTGTGTTCTCTGTTTCTTCGTTAGAACCATTATCTGTATCTAATTGTGGGTCTGATGAATTTTCATTGTTATTATCATTTTCATTAGTATTATTTTGCTCTTCAGTATTATTATTGTCATTATTATTATTCTCTTGAGAGAATGCGATTGAGTTTAAAAATAGTATTAGAATAATAATAAGCATTGGTATTAAAGTTTTTCTGAAAAATTTAATATTATGAGTATTATTTGTTATAAAGTTTTTCATTTTGTGTTTAATCATAATAATATTCCTGACTAATATAGTATTTTTGTAATCTGTAAATAGATTCGGTAATAATACGATTTATATTATTATATCTTGGGGTAAAGTTATCAAAATTATGAAATATATTCAAGTTAATAATTCTAACACTATAATAGATAATAAAATCCATGTAAAATGTATAAAATCTATATTAATTTCTATTATAAGTATTTTTATTGTCCTTATCATTCCCGACATCGCTAAAAGTAATATTAATAACCCGCTCCTTATAAATGACTTATATTTTGGTATATATGATAATTTCTATATAAATGATTATCATTTTGAGAATTCTAAGCAAGACAATAATGATAACGAAACTGATAACCAAAATGAGGGAGAGGATGAAGATGATACAGATTCACAAGTTAGTGATAAAGACAAATTAAAAGCTGTTCTAATGGACTTTGACAGAAGCCTGATTGAAGACCTAGCCAATGCCTTGGATATTATCTTTGATGAAGATGATAGTAAAGAAGATATTATCGATATGATATTAAACCGCATAGAAATAGTAGAAGCAGAACCCTCCGATGATGAACAGGACGAACAAGACCAACAACAAGATGATGAAACCGATGAACAAACTGACCAACCTGATAGAACCGATATTACATCACCTTTAACAGGAGAAAAGTGGAATCTTGATTTTGATACATTATCACTGTTTACTTTTGAAGTTGGCGATAAAAGTTATACTAAACTTATAGCATATGGGAATTGTGTAGTAACATTTGGACCTACAGTTCTTAAATCAGATTTAATCATTCTAAATCGTCCACCACAAGAAGAAAACACCGAAGAAGAAGCAACAAACATTGAAGTTATGGTTTATGGTAATATAGAAGTAGAATCTGGAGGAAGTATATTCCTTGCTGAGAGAGGTTTTTTCTTTCCGGATGACCTAAATACAATCTTATATGATGTTATAGCATATTTTCCTCAGTCTGCTAATCCTAATTTTATATTAAAAGCAGATACAGTAAAACTGGTTACTGGTACTGATGAAATAATAGGTATTGAAGTTGAAACATCATCCAGCCATTATGAATTCCCTCATTACAAGTTCACTGGTGATAAGATATGGTATTATCCAGATTCGGATAATATATTTATAAGCAATATGACTTTTCAAGTAGGACAATCCATCTTATTATATTTCCCATTCTTATTCCAGACACAATTCACTTCTGGTATTAGGACGGATATGAGATATTATAGAGGAATAGGATTTTATATACAAACCACAACTCCTTTCAATATATTAGATTTTTCTAATACTTTGTATTTTGACTATTATCAAAGAATGGGGATCTATTTTGCATTGGAAGAATCAATAAAACTCCCTTTCTTTAGCATAAATGTAAGTGGTGCTATTGATAGAGCTGTTAGGGATGTAAGAGGTGTAAGATTCCCAGAAATATATTCTAACTATGTTGATATTGATAATGATGGTATTTATGAAGAAACCTTTCGATCTTTTAGGTATGATTTTTCTTTACAATCAGATACTTTTACCCTTTTTCAGGGTGATGAAGTAAACCTAGAAAATCTTTTATCAGAAAATGAAGGAACAGATATATTGGATAAATTAAATGAAGAGGATTTATCTACATTACAAGGACTTATAAGCCAGGTTGTATCTAGTTTAAATGTTACCATGGACTATAGTTTTTCAAGAAAAAGTGACCCATTATTCCCCTCTCAATTTGAGACTATAAGTAAAGATAGGCCATTATTTGATATATTAACCACAATAAATGAAGCTAGTAGTGATGCTCCTGCTGGAACAGCACCAGATGTACCGGGCGGTTCATCTAATGCTATGAATTTAACCACAGGTTTGAATATAACCACCGATAATTTTACTTTTGGATTTAATGGTAATTGGAATTGGAGTTTTACCTCTAGAGTTGGTGAATTGAATCCCTATGATGTTTTAAATTATTATGATTACCAGATAACCAGTGCTAAGTTTCCATCGATAACACTTAGTATGAAAAATCTTTTCAAAATTGATAATCTAGTGGATAACCTAATATTAGCATCTTATAAACTATTCGATGTAGATAAAGAATATGAAGATTTTTCAGACATAGTGGAAGGTATGAAATTAAAGCTATCGTTTAATATTAATTACTTAAATTTTAATAGTAATCCTAATACTACATATTTTACAGATTCCACAGAAATTAAAGAAACCGAAGATGATAGAGCAGAAAACTACGGTGAAATTAAGAAAGACCAAACCACTCAAAAAACTAGTTTTAAGCATACAACAAATTTTGAGATTGGTTATAATGATATGGTTACTTTTACCACATCAATGAGTTATGATATCAATCATAATTATCAATCCACAAAGGTAGATCGATCAAATAAAGAAATGACTCCAGAAGAAATTCAACAAGATGATTTAAATAAGACATATTTTGATTGGGGATGGAATCTAAACCCAAGAATAAATATAAATCTATTTAAGGAATATGAATTTCTATCTTTTAACTTTAATCTTGGTGTAAGTAGATCGGAAGAGCGTCGTGTAGGGAAAGAGTGTAGATCTCGGTGGTCGC
>CAYUUC010000120.1:0-9586 GCA_964447635.1 uncultured Spirochaetia bacterium | reverse complement strand
ATTATCCTCTTGTGACAGGAAAGATAGCTTAGAGGGGGATATAAACAACTCCTCTGATAAAGAAAAGAAAGAACAATTCGATAAACTTACCAGCAATAGAACCAGAGAAACCATAACCAAACTAAACGACAATACCATATCAATTGAACAGAACAAGAAAAAAATCGGCATCCTTATCGGAAGCGGAGGAATAGATGACAACTCTTTCTATGAAATGCAGTATCGAGGATTGATTGAAGTAAAACGCACATATCCGAATAAAGTTAATATTACCTACAAAGAGAAAGGCAAAACAGATGACTATCTGGATAAGCTGAAAGCCATGGTCGAAGAAGGATGTGACTTTATCATCGGTTCGGGATGGGAGCAGTTGGAACCTATAGACACAGTAGCGAAGCGAAACCCCGATATCAAATTCGTACTATTAGATGAGTTTGCTAATAAGCAAGAGAATGTCTCATCTATCATCTTCGCTCAAAATGAAGGTTCTTTCGTGGTTGGAGCATTAGCTGGCATGATGAGTGAAACCGGTAAGGTGGGCTTCATTGGTGGAATGGATATACCGGTAATCGAAGACTTTAGAATCGGTTTTAAGGAAGGTATAGATTATATCAATCCTCAGATAGAGCTTTTATCAAGATATGTAAGTGATGTGGAAAAAGGTGATTACACCGGCTGGGAAAATCCGCAGAAAGCCGAAAAAATCGCCCTAAACCTCTATAGGGAACACAATGTGGATATCATTTACGCTGTAGCAGGTCTATCGGGTAATGGAGTAATTAAAGCGGGGAAGGATACCCAAAACTATATCATAGGCGTAGATTCAAACCAGGATTACATGGCTAAAGGTTATGTATTAACCAGTATGATGAAAAGGCTGGATAAGGCAGTCATCGATATTTGCGGTAAATTCATCAATGGGGAGTTTGAGGGAGGTAAAGATTATTATTATGGCTATGAAAACGGCGGTGTTAGCATTACCGATATGAAACATACCCGGGATATCATCCCTGATGATGTTATAGATAGAATTAGGGACATAGAAAAGAAGATATCATCTGGTAAAATAGATGTAACAAGATACTTTACCAGAGAAAAGTCAAATAATTAGCTGATATCTTTCCATCTGGTATGTAATTCATTTATTTCCTTAAATATTACTTCAGATTTATCCATCATCATTAGATTGCTAAAAGAGAGCTGATGTTCAAGCTCAGCCATCTTCTGTTCAAGCTCTGAGAACTTTTGGGTCAGCTTTTCGATATCACCTTTAATAGTGTCATTATCCATACCTAAAAAACCTCATATCTACATTGTTCTATTTTCATACACTTGGTTTTCATACACAATTGCACTTTATAATTTTTGAATTACGACATATTTCTTAATTGGTGAAAAAGGATAATCATTTTTACTTTTTTTGAATTGCTTCTATTCTAATATCGGAGTAGCCGGACTTGAACCGGCGGCCTCTAGTACCCGAAACTAGCACTCTACCAACTGAGCTATACCCCGAATAAAACATGATATAAAATATAACAAAATCACCTCAAAAAATAAAACATAAGTTCACAAAAATAGCACTCAAATCTATATCTTATAAAAAATTTTAACAAAAGTCAATGCTATAGTGATTATATAATAAACAATCGACATATTGAAAAATAATTTTGAATATTAAGCATCTCGATTCTTACTTATGGGGAGTCTTATCGTATATTTTGGATAAGGAGACTTACGAAGTTCAATAGTCCCATCTAATTGACGAACAAGGGATGATATTAATCTTAAACCGAGTGTTCGGGGATTATCCAAATCTATGTCCTCAGGGAACGGTTTACCTGTATTGGCAAGGATAAGGATATATTGGTTCTTCGATTGGTCTCTCTTCATCTCTGTGATAAACTTAATCTTTTGCTTTTCATCAAAACCGTATTTTACGGTATTAGTGGCAATTTCATTAATAATAAGACCCATGGATATTGCCTGTTTAATCTCTATATCAATATCTTCAATCTTGTTTTCTATCGTAACATATTGGTTTGTAAAAGAAGAAAAGATAGTGTTTAGAAGTTCTTGAATATATTCTTTTAAGGATAGATCTGTGATTTTTTCTGTATTGTATAACTTCTCATGAACCAGTCTTATAGCATCGATTTGATGATGAATATCGGAAAGGTCTACTCCGTTACCTATTTCTGTATTCTTAAGTCTGATTAAAGAAGAGATTATACTCAGATTGTTTTTTACCCGATGGTTAAGCTCTTTCATCAAGAAGTCCTTTGTTTCCAAGGATTTTTGTAGATTCTTTTCATTTATCTTCAACGATTCTTCAGCAGATATTCTTTCAAAAAGTAGAGAGGCATTGCTTGCTATGGTTTCGATAGCATTTTTGATTATGATATCCTGCTTTTCAGGAAGAATAAGGGTAATACCTCCTAATGGCTCATTGTTTAAGGCAAAACCAATGGTATATACATCTTTAAATCCGGAGAATCTTTCAATTTGATGACAAATTGGCTTCGGTATCTTCCCTTCAAGAATACCATATATCCCATCAGGCATATGTTCCAGCTTTCCACTGGTATAAAGTTTAACATCGGATATCATTTTATCCCTATCAATCTGTATCTTGGTAGGGTCAAAACCGATGAGCTTAATCACCTTTTCTGCGAATCTGCTAAAACCAGCTACAGCTCTGATTCTAATACTATCAATGGTTTTATCATATAAAGAGACAGCCACAATAGCTTTCTCATAGATAGATTGAATCTTATCTGCTATATAGGCACATATCTCATCCACATCTCTCATCCGGCTTATGATTATTATCACCTGATTTAAAAATTCCAGTTGCTTTAAATACTTTTCTTGTACTCGCTGTATCTTCTTACGCTCTGATATATCTACAATTACTACTCTTAAGCCCTGGACTTCATCTTCTTTAATAATAGGGTCTGCATTTATCAAAACGGGAATAATATCTCCATTCTTCTTTAAAGCCTGATACTCCATAGACCCGAAGACATCGCCTGATATTCTTTTATTAATATTATCCTTAACTTTCTCACGCTCTTTTGGGATGAACATATCTAGACCATTTAGACCTTTATCAAAGTCCTCTTTAGTATATCCCATCAATAGGAAAGCCTGGTTATTGGCATAGGTAATATTTAAATCCTTATCTGTTTCAATGACCGCTTCAGGGAGTAATTCGGTAAGGTTTCTAAATCTCTCTTCGCTTTCTTTTAAGGCATCTTTAGCTATTTTTTCTACGGTAAAGTCTTCCGATACACCTTCTATACTCATTTTATCGGGTGTAACCCTAGCCGAGAAGCGAATCCATTTAACCGACCCATCCAACGCTGAGAATGGAGCTTCAAAATTTTGTATCTCACCTTTCTCAGTAATAAGTTTAATCATCTTATCCCGGTCTTCTGGATTAATATAATGTTCAGCTATATTGTAATCATCTTCCAGAAGTTCTTCACGGCTATTATATCCCACAAAGCTAGCAAGGGCATCATTAGCTTCCAACATTTTGCCGGTTTTTATATCTGTTCTAAAGAGACCTACTTGGGCATTCATAAAAAGATTGCGATATAGCTTCTCTGCCTTTTTTAATGCTTCATTGCTTTTCTTGCGTTCGGTTATATCCATGAATGTAACGATAATCTGTTCTATCTCACCACTATCATCCAACACAGGAACAGCATTAATCAATACCCATATCACATCCATGGTATATGGTCGATATATGCCAACAGTAAAGTCCTTCAGAGCTTCTTGCTTAGTTAATACCTGGTTTACAGGATAGTCCTCCAAAGGCATCCTAACACCCTCAGCATCGATAAATCTCCAGTCGGGGTCGATAACAGTTTTTCCCAGCATCTGGTCTTCAGATAAACCCAGTAGTTCCTGTGCTTTGGGATTGCTTGCCAATATTTGCGTATCAGCTGCATGAACGACAACACCAGCCTGTATTCTATTAAGTAGAGATAGATATTGTTCTTCGCTTTTCTGTACTCTTTCTTGGGCTTCTATTAGTTCTATATTGGTTTGTTTTAGCTTATCATTCAATGAAAGGTACTCTTCATTTTGGGAAACCAGCTCTTCATTCTGAACGGTTAATTCTTCGTTGAGCATATTCATCTTATTTTCTATATTCTTGCGTTCTGTGATGTCGGTACATACACCTGCCATAAGGTCTTTATTATTAATGGTTTGTGGGACTGGAAAACCTCTTTCATTAATCCACACAATGTCTCCATTATTCTTCTTTAATCTATACTCGCATTCATATGGTTTTCCTTTTTTGTGGTATGTATCGATGGTTTTAATATATCTATCCCGGTCATCAGGATGGATTTTCTCCAGGCAAACTTTTGGTGATTGGTAAAAGGTTTCTCTTGGTATTTCCCATAATGATTCAACATCAGAACTAATGTAAACCAATTCATCCATATCTATTGTACATATCCAAAAGAGGTCATTAATAGATTCTGTAACCAATCGGAATTTTTCTTCATTTTGCTTTGAGGCTTCTTTCTCTTTCTCTAATTTTATATGGGCTTGAAACAATTCAAAAGCCATGTTAATAGATTCGATAAGAACAAACTCACCAGAGTTTTTAAGGACATAACCATATCGGGTTATCTGTTTAACCTTATCTACATATTCCCTCTCGGTATGACTTGTTAGGAAGACAATGGGTATTTCATGTTTTTCCAGTATGGCTTTTGCGGCTTGTGTTCCATCTATTCCCTTTCCCAAGTCTATATCCATCAATATAAGGGAGATATCCGGGTCTTGTTCTACCATTTCTTTAGCTTTTTCACCGGCATGAGCTGTTACCACTTCATAACCATGTTTCTTTATGGTTTGGGCTTCATCCATAGCGATAAGGACTTCGTCTTCCACTAAAAGGATTTTTTTATGCATACTAATCACCTTACATTAGCTTTAAATCCCTCCCAATGGTTAAAAATCAGATTATTATTCTTTTAAGAATTATTATAATCTTATATTATAAACCTTAACTTTGTATTAATTATCGACGTACTCGAATGTGACTTCATAAATCAAAGGACATCTTTTTCCGGTAATATAATATGTATCCGTTTCCTTATCATAAGCTATACCATTTAATACCGCATTGCTATCCTGATTTTCAAGGTTTGCACATAAAAGTTCCGACCCGTCTATTCTAGCAAGTATATTGCCTGTTTTTTCGTCTATCATTATAATGTATTTTTCTTTCCATACATTGGCATAGATAATACCATTTACATATTCCAATTCGTTTATATCAGCCACTCCGACATAAATCTCTTTTTCTATTTCAAAGGTTTCAGGATTTCTAAAATAAATATATGGTGACCCGTCACTCATGATAAGCTGAGTATCATTATGAGTAAGACCCCATCCTTGCGTATCGTATGTAAACACTTTCTCAAGCTTGTTGAAGTTCATGTCATAGGTATAAGCCTCGCCTTTTTTCCATGATAGCTGAATGATTTGGTCATTCCAAATTGTTATACCTTCACCGAAGAATACTTCATCAGGGGAAAAATACTCTTCTATGAACTGTTGTCTTAAGATTTGCCCATTTCTCATATCCAATTTTTTAAGAGCAGTTTCATCATATTGTCCGGTTCCTTCATAGATGAAGCCATCGTAAATCTCAAAGCCTTGAGTGAATGTCCTTTCACCCTTATGTGGGATTTCCCTAATCACTTTAACTTCACATTGAATGATTTCATCCCCGCCTATCGATTTAATACAAGAGTTAGATGTGTTTCCAGCATCACCTTCATCATCGGTAGCGTTTGTTTCCGAGTTACAGAAGATAAAAAAGCTTAATATCAATATAGATATTAATATCACGATAGATATGTTAAGCAATCTTTTCATTTTCTTCTCCATAAAATCTTAATTTATATTTACTGAACATCGAATAAAGCATTAATGTATTAAGATAATCAAATGGACTACCAAATTCAATTATTTATAATTATTTTAGTTAATGATTATATTGTGATAGAAAACAATTGGTTATATATTTTTTTTAATCTAGGTATTAAAATCTGCCACTATTGACCGATATCTAATACTGTAAAATATGCATTTCTCATTATATACGAGGTAAAAAATGAATTTTAAAAAGATATTTATCATTATTGTCTTATTAATATCGATGGCTCTTATCTTTTCCGGACTTTCTTCAACTCAAACCAGCAGTGAATATATATGGGTTAAGATTATGTCACTCGAATATAACGCTGATGGCGACCTTATCAACAGAACCCTATCCGATTACAACTACAAAGGACAACTTACCAAGATAGAATCATTCGACGAAGAAGGTGACCTGTACCGATATAATACATACAGCTATGATAGCAACGACCGATTATCTCAAAACCGTGTACATAAATCAAACGGTAACATCATTATATATTATGTTTACCAATACGACATTAAAGGCAATCTAATAAGAGAGAAGTCTTACAACTATAAGGGTAATCTCGCTGCTACTACTATATACCTTTACAAAGACGATGATGAAGTCCAGGACATTAGCCCTACAGCTCCCGAAGACCAACCAATAAAAGAGATATCATTGGATAAGAAAGGTGATTTAAAAAGCTATTTCATGTATGACTATAACAAAGAAGGGCAAATGTACCGATTTAGATACTTCCACAAAGATAATCGACTCATCGAGTATAAGACTTATGAATACAACGATAATGGTCTGCTAGAGAAGGAAAGCCTCTTTAACAATGAAGATAAACTGCTTAAGTTCATCACATATACATACAATAAGGAGGGTAAAATCACTAGAGTCAATGTCCACGGTTCATCCAGAAGACTCACCCAATTCAGTATATATAAATACGACCAGCACGGCAATCTTAGTATGTATAAATCATTTACCTCTAACAAAAAGGAGATAGGTCATATCATATATAAGTATAAGAAGATAAAAGTTCAGCGTTAATCTATCCAGACCTTATTCGTCAATTATCTTCCTAAGTATGTTTTGTCTCAATGTACCTTCATCCAATCTATGACGGGCTAACCCTTCTCTCATAGATGATTCAGCCGTAGCCATTGCCACTTCAACCACAGCCATCTTGTCCAATGGATTGGGTATGATATAGTTCTCATCAGGGTTTAATACATAATCAGCTAAGGCTTTGGAAGCATCTATTTTCATCTGTTCGCTTATAGCCCGACTATCCACCTCAAAAGCCCCTCTGAAGATTCCCGGGAAAGCTAATACATTGTTAACCTGGTTAGGGTAGTCTGACCTACCGGTTGCTATGATACGGGCACCCGCTTTCTTAGCCAACTCTGGGTCAATCTCGGGTGTAGGATTAGCCATAGCAAAGATGATAGAGTCGGGATTCATATTTTTGATGTCCTCTTCTGTAAGAAGGTCTCCTACGGATATCCCGATAAACACGTCTGCTTCTTTCAAAGCATCATGTATGTTTCCACTAACTGATTCAGGATTGGTCATCCGGGCTAACTCTGTATGGTATCGATGGAGACAGGTTTCAAGGTCATCAGGATTGAGTATACCATTTATGTCGCAGAGCTTTAGTCTTTTCGCTCCCATATTGATTAAGAACCTTGATATAGCCGAACCGGCAGAACCAATACCGTTAACCACAATCTTAACCTCATCCAAAGACTTACCAACGATGCGAAGAGCATTACGCAATGCTCCCCCTACCACAATCGCCGTCCCATGCTGGTCATCATGGAAGACAGGGATGTCAATCTCTTTACGGAGACGCTCCTCAATCTCGAAGCATCGTGGAGATGAGATATCCTCCAGATTAATCCCGCCTACTGTAGGGACAATCAGCTTAATGAAATCTATGATGCGTTCTGTATCCTGCGTATCGATACATAAGGGCATAGCATCCACCCCGCCAAACTCTTTGAACAGAACAGCTTTCCCTTCCATAACTGGCATTGCCGCCTTAGCTCCGATATTACCCAGTCCTAACACTGCTGAACCATCACTCACAATGGCTACCAGATTATTCCTGAATGTAAGTTCGTTTAATCGGCTCTCATCCTGATGGATTAGACGGCATGCCTCGGCTACTCCGGGAGTATAAAGGAGAGAAAGCTCTTTCGACGATTTAATAGATAATTTGGGGGTGATTGAGAGTTTACCCCTTAGCTTCTTGTGTAGCTTAAGTGATTCCTGATAGATGTCCATTTTCTTAACTCCGATTGGTGCCTTATGATAGGCTATTGCTTATATGTACTTCGGGTGAGTTTCTCCACATTCGATCGAGTAAAGAATCCATCGAAATCTCCATAACGCTGGATGTATTCTGTAACCATGAGAGTGTTTTCGGAGGGTTTGGTGAATGCTTGTCTTAGACCTTCTTCCGGGGAGCCGATAAGCTCCTGAATGAACTCCAAACCGTCATCCTTGATTGAATTGAATGTATCGATGATTTCATCTGTATAGAATGCCATATGATGTACCCTCGGTCCGTAATTCTTGACGAACTTTTCAGTAGGTCCAGCATCACCTTTTGCCTCATAAGGTCTAATGCCTGAGGTGAAAACCATAGCAACATCGTATCTGTCCTTGCTGAGTCTTGCTACATTGGTTATAGAATTGAGATGTTTGGTATATATAGCAAAGTCGAAGTAGTAATTGGTCAAATCGAGTAACTCCAGGATAGCAGAGTCTCTGTTCTCTGCGGTAAGACGGGTCGCTACATGGTCCAGGTAGCCTACATGAGTTAGATAGTCGATATCCGGTTTTGGTAATTCAATATCCCAATACTTAGAAAAATTATCCTTATAACTTCTATGACTGTCTTTCCATTCCAAAAGACCGATAGAATTGCCTGTATACTGTGATGGTTTAACTTGTATGTATAAGTACTTGTTGGTTTCTATGATTTGGTCGTTTAAGAATTCAACCCCGCGTTTCTTTTGTATGTCATAGTACTTCTTCAGGTCTTTACATTCGAATACGAATGTTTCTAGCCTGGTATTGGGTAGGTGCTTTGACATATCATATCCCAGGTTAATATCTTTAAAAGGGTTTTTCTTTTTCCTTGATTGTAAGATAAAGTCCGCCGACTTTTCTTTACCCAAAACGATAGTCTTGAACTGTGGACCTTCGTATGCTTCCCGAAACTCCAGCCCAGTCCATCGGATAAGCTCTTTCGCTGAATCGATAAGCTTATCATCTTCGGTGTTGATGACTACACATTGTAGACCACCTACTAAGCCATTGAGTCCAGCTTTTGACCTTTCCTCATATTTCTTCTCACATTCCTTGTTTAATATTTCATCTTTATTTTCAAAAGCCATGATATAATCCTCTCCTATTATATATATTAATATGTTTATATAATGTTATCCCTTTTATAAAGTAAAAAAGATATAACCATAATTATATGTTAAACAATAAAAAAAGATTAATCAAGCATAAAATGTATCTACCAGGTAGGGAATGTTGTTGTAATACTTTCTTAAAGAGGACTAATACCAATAATTGATAATTATTGGTATTTTAAAACCAATTTCAAATATTAAT
>CAYUUC010000119.1:0-9940 GCA_964447635.1 uncultured Spirochaetia bacterium | reverse complement strand
TTGAAAAACTTAAAGAATACTCATATAAAGAAGATGTTAAAGAATTCCTTAATAGTATTATTAAAAAATAATCCAATTTTGATAAATCACTATTTTAATGGATGATATTTATTATAGGCATTTCTGAGCATATCTTTTGTAACATTTGTGTATATGGTTGTTGTGCTAATATCAGAATGACCTAATAATTCCTGAACTGTTCTCAAATCCGCTCCATTAGATAACAAATGAGTAGCGAAGGAATGACGCAATGTATGAGGTTTTACTTTTTTTTGGATATTCTGCTTAATAACATATTTTTTAACTATCTTCCATATCCCCATTCGACTTAATTTATTTCCTAATCTAGCATTTAGAAAGAGATGGTTATTAGTATGAGGTTTTACTAACAAAGGTCTAACATTATTGACATAATCTTTTATAAGTTTATATGCTCTATCTCCAAATGGTATTAATCTCTCTTTATCACCTTTACCATAAACCAAAATAAAGCCTTCATCAAAATCTATACTGGATAAAGTCAGCTCTATTACTTCACTCACCCTTAAACCACAGGAATACAATAATTCTAGAATAGTCTTATCTCGTAAATCTGTGCTTTTTATTATATTAAAACCAAGGAGTCTATCTACTTCTTCTATTGTCAAATATGATGGTAGTTCTCTAAAAATCCTTGGTCCTTCTATATTCTGGGTTGGATTATTGGATATTAATCCTTCATCGAAAAGAAAATTAAAAAATGATTTTAAAGAAGATAAATGTCTGGCTATGGTTGTAGGACTTAAATCGTCTTTTGAAAGTGAGATTAAATAATCACTTATAATTTCTTCTGTTATATCACTTTTCAGTTTTATTTTTTCTATATAATCAATAAAACTGTTTAAATCGTAAAAATAGGATTCTATTGTATTTTTAGTGAGATTCTTATCTAATAACAAGAATTCTTTATATTCTATTAAATAACCTTTGAAATCTATCAGAGCCATTAAATAATCCATAATGTTGTTTTAGTATAATCAATTTATTATTTTATATTTATCAAGATTAGTTTTGTATTAGATTGTGTAATCACAAATAGTAAAAATTATTTACAAAATATATAACATATATATTCTAAAAGGATAATATAGTAAGATATGGATAAGAAAAAATTTAATAGGAAACCAAGGGATAAGAGTTTTAACAAAGGATTTAAAAAAGGAAAGTTTAATAAACCTAAAAAAAGAATCTTAACCAAAAAAGATAAAATCAAAATAGCAGAGATTGATGAAAAAGTTAAAGAAATATCCAATAAGATTAATCAGTCAGAAAATGTTTTATCCAATAAAGAACCCGAGTTTAGAAAGAATAATATCGGTAAAAAGATTATTTTAGAAACAAAAAGGAATGAAAAAATAGAAGGTGAACTACACGAAATAGATAAATATCGAATTATGATAAAAGTAAACGATAAGATTAGGCATTATTATAAACATTCATTAATTGGTTATAATACAATCGAATGATTAACCTCTTGATTGAAGTATCGTTATCAAAGCAAGATAGTATATATCATCCGAAGAGCAACCCCTTGAGAGGTCATTAACAGGTTTAGCTATTCCTTGCATTACAGGTCCTATAGCCTCTGCTCCAGCCAATCTCTGAACAAGTTTATAACCGATATTTCCTGATTGTAAATCTGGGAATATTAATACATTAGCAACACCTGCTACATTACTTCCGGGAAATTTCTTCTTACCAATTTTCTCAACTAAAGCTGCATCAAGTTGCATCTCACCATCGATTAACATATCATTGCTTTTATCCCGGGCAAGTTTGGTAGCTTCTCTAACCTTTTCCACTAGTTCATGTTGAGCACTTCCATTAGTACTGAAGCTTAACATAGCTATCCTGGGTTCCATTTCTAACAATGCCTTAGCAGTTTTTCCACTTTCTATAGCTATTTCAGAAAGTTCTTGTGCATTAGGATTGGGATTAACAGCACAATCAGCAAAGACTAAATGCCCTTCTTTACCATATTCATCATTGTTTAAAATCATAATGAATGCACTAGATACCAAGGAAACACCTGGTTTCTTCCCTACAATGGTAAATGCTGACCTTAGCACATCCCCTGTTGGACATGAACTTCCGCTAACCATACCATCAGCCATGTTTTTCTTTACCAACATAGCTCCGAAATTATTATGGTCTTTTATCATAGCCTTAGCTTGGTTTATGTCTACTCCTTTATGTTTTCTTAACTCAAAATAGGTTTCAGCGAAATCATTAAAGCACTTTCCCGATTCATCTTGTGAATCTATTATTTCTAATTTATTATTTAAGAATTCCTCCAATCCTTTTGTTTTTAAAACATTTTCTCTTTTCCCCAAAATTATAACTTTTTTCATTAACCCTTCTTTGAGTAGTTTTGCAGATGCTTGTTGAACTCTTTCATCGAAACCTTCCGGAAAAACAATACTTCCTGGTTTTGATTTATTTAAATTTTTAACATTTTCTAAGAAATTAAATTTAGTCATATATATACCTCATAAATTTTATGGTTTATTGTTATTAATCTTATCCATTAACTTTTTATAAGCATATTCTGGTAAATGATTCTGAATATCACCACCCAATAAAGCAATCTCTCTTAAAAGACTAGAATTAACAAAAAGGTTTTTCTCATCTGTCATTAAATATATAGTTTCGATATCTTTATTCAAATGCCGGTTCATAAGGGTTAACTTTAACTCATAATCAAAATCAGATACCGCCCTAAGACCACGTATAATAAGATTAGCTCCAACCTGTTCAACGTATTTAACCAGCAAACCGGAATATGATACAACCCTAATCTTTTCCTTCTTATCTGTATTACTAATTACATTCTCAACTATCTCTTTTCTTTCTTCTAAATTAAAGAAGGACTCTTTGTTTGGATTATCTACTACAGCTACAATCAACTCATCAATAAAATGACTACTCCTTAGTATAATATCCAGATGACCATTGGTTATTGGGTCGAAACTCCCAGGATAAACAGCTTTTTTCATTGATTCATCCTTGTATATATTTTTATCTACTTAACCAGATTCTCTATTTTAGTTGATAAAATATCAATATCACTCTTATCTGTTCCATAATTTGTTACAATTCTAATCTTACCATCTTCAGGAGGATATAGTTTAAATCCTTTATCTATTAATCTATCAATCAAATCCTCATTTGATATTTTAGATTTTTCATTAACCGAAAAGAAAACCATATTAATCTGGATATTATCTAAATTTATCTCTATACCATCAAGTTGACTCAATCTACTACCCAGATATTTAGCATTATCATGGTCTATATATAATCTATCAACCATCTCTTTTAAAGCAACAAGACCAGGGGCTGCAATTACACCAACCTGTCTCATTCCTCCACCCATCTTCTTCCTATTAAATCGAGCTTTGTTTATAAAGTTCTTATTACCACAAACCATAGAACCTATCGGTGCACATAAACCTTTGGATAAACAAAACATAATACTATCAGAGAATCTTGCTATTTCAGCTGCATCTATGTTCAAGGCTACAGAAGCATTAAACAATCTAGCTCCATCAAGATGAACTGGAATTCCTCTTTTATGAGCATGATTATATACTTTTTCCATTTCTTCTAATGGCATTATAGTCCCATTTGACAATGCATTTTCCAAACATATAAGACCCGTTTTTGGATAATGTATATCCCGGTCTCTTATACGATGTTTAACATGGTTTAAAGTTAGATATGAACCATCTGTATCAATAGTTACAGTTTGAACCGATGCTATTAATGATGCTGAACCTGCTTCATGTTTTATTATATGTGCTTGTTCAGAAAGTAATATCTCATCCCCCATATTTGTATGAGTGAAGATACATAACTGATTACCAAATGTTCCTGATGGTACGAATAAAGCAGATTCTTTACCGGTCATCTTTGCTGATAACTCTTCCAACTGAACAACAGTAGGGTCATCTTCACAGACATCATCCCCAACTTCTGCTTCATACATAGCTTTACGCATTGCCGGAGTGGGTTTAGTAACAGTATCGCTTCTAAAGTCTTTAGTTCCCATGGTTCCCTCTATGATGTTATTTTTGATTAGTTTTTAATAGAATGGTTAATTAGGCGATCAATTAATAATAACCTATTTATTAGCATACCATTTCAACCATATATCAGTATTCCCAATAGAATATTGTCCATAATCTAAATCATCTTCTGGTATGATTATCTGTGTATTATCTAGGTTAAAATATCCTTTAAATAAGAAATAATTAGACTCTTCTGCTTCATCTGTGGATATGAATATTGGTATAATACCGGTATCTTCAACGGTTACCTCTTCACCATCTTCTCCTATTAGTGTTCCAACAACATCTTCAAATCCCCAATAAGTACTTCCATCACTATCAGTCCAGCTATCCAATTCAAATTCATCAATCTCTATATATGTATTATTTCCTATATCAAATATGAATTGAGTTACATAATAACCATTATCTGTTTCTTCAATTTGTAATTCAAGTGTACCTGAATAATTTATATCGTCATTTTCATTTAGCATTTCAAAAGACCATATCCCAGAAGCATCCACAGGATTTGCTTCACTTACTTGTTGATCATCATCTTCATCATCGCCATCTTCCTGCTCATCATCGGTCTCATCATCTTCATCATCGCCATCTTCCTGCTCATCGTCGGTTTCATCATCTTCATCATCGTCATCGATTGTTGGTGATTCTCCATAAATCCTTTCTTCATCAACACAAACCAGCCTAAATCCTAAGTCATTCAAGGCTAAGTCAGGTAAAGCCCAGTCTCTGTGATATGTTTTTAAGAATTCATCACCATTACTGAATGAACCACCTCTCTTAACTCTATAAATACCTTCGGTAGATATTGGATTTCTTTCTGGTGACTTCTCATAGAATTCTGGGTCATAGAAATCAGCATTCCATTCTGCTACATTCCCAGCCATATCATATAAACCATATTCGTTAGGTTCAAACATACCTACAGGTAGGACACCTCTACCATCTTCATAGAAATTACTCATTAGATTAAGTAGTTCTTCAGTACCAAGTTCATTATTATTAGACTTATCGATGAGCCATTCATCACCCCATGGATAGGTATAATTACCACCTACACTAGCAGCATATTCCCATTCAGCTTCGGTGGGTAATTGTTTACCAACCCAATTAGCATAAGCCTTAGCTCCATACCATGTTACAGTAACAACAGGATATTTGCCATAATCTGTATATGCTTCTTCTTCATCCTGGTCTTCCTGTCTTCTTTCATCGTCTCCTTGGGTATCGTCATCATCTTCATCACCATCATTTGTTTCTTCATTATCGCCTTCATCTTCACCATCTCCATTTTGATTCTCATCATCACCTTCTTGATCATCTTCCTGTCTTCTTGTGGAATCGCCTTCTTGGTCTTCATCCTGGTTATCAGTTGTTCTTCTTTTCCATAATTGGGTTTTAACTCCGTATGAAGCTCCATTACCAGTATAACTAATCAAACAATAAGGACTATCTAAATCTATATATTTTCGAGCTTTATCAAGCTTAAATCTAAAGTTCTCATTCAAGAATTTAACAAAATCATTATTAGTAACTTCGTATATATCCATATAGAATGAAGAAACGTATACATTGTGATCTACTCTTTCATCACCATATACATCAGTTCCACCCATAACGAAATCCCCGCCAGGAACAACAACCATTGTTTCATCATCTGCAAATCTTGCTTCACAACTTTCTGCAATTACTGGCTCTTCTATATCATCTTCATCATCATCTACTGGTATATCCTCATCAGATATTGAATCCAATGGTATAACAACTCTAAAACCAAAATCGAATAAACCAAAACTAGGTAAATCAAAATCTCTATATGAATTATGTAGGAAATGCCAATCAGTAACCCATGAACCGCCTCTTGCTACTTTGAATACGCCATGATCCGGTCCCATTGGATTATTATTGATATCCGTTTCAGCTTCTCTTCCAGTTGCATCAGCTACATCATCATCTTCATCCTGTCTTCTTTCGTCATCTCCTTCACCATCATCATCTTGTGTATCGTTATTATCAGCGGTATCATCATTTTCTTCAACATCTTCATCTTGTCTTCTTTCATCATCCCCTTCACCATCATCATTTTCATCAGCGTCTGATTCTGCTTCTCTACCAACAGCTGGATGAACATAATAATAATCAGGGTCAAACCAATCATAACACCATTCTTTAACATTACCATTCATATCATATAAACCGAATTCATTAGGTTCATATTGTCCTACAGGTACTATTCCTCTGCCATCCATATAATCTACAGGATTATTAAGGCTATCCATGTCGGCTTGCCAGTTATTACACATGTTTTCTTCCCACTCATCACCCCATGAATATTCATTATTACCAGCATAACTAGCAGCATATTCCCATTCCGCTTCAGTAGGCAGTCTTCCACCTTTCCACTTAGCATAAGCATCTGCTCCATACCATGTAACTTCAACTACAGGATAATCTTCATAACCTTCGACTACTTTGAATTCTCCATTCTCCTCATAGATCAAAGCATTAATATCATCTAACTCATAATATGGATATTGACCTACATATAGATTTCCCACTTCATTAAGGAATTCGACATACTCAGTATGAGTAACTTCATATTTACTCATATAGAAATCGTTAATAGTAACTTCTCTTTCCGGGTTTGTTACATCAGTCTTTTCTGAACCCATGATAAAAGACCCACCAGGTATCTTTACCATTTTATCCATATCAATATCAGACAAATACACTTGACTATCTTGCTCGGAGGTTGCATCATCACCGTCCTCTTGTTGTGCGTTGGATATCGGAATAAAAAATAATATTGAAAAAATCAACAAAAAACTTATAGTTAATAAGATATTAGTTTTCATTAAAAATTCTCCCTTTATTTCAACTTTCCCTTTCTTATAATAGTTATAAATTACCTAAAGTAATAAAAAAAAGACTCTAATTTTTATTTTTTTTTATTTTTGTATCTTAGTATTTCTCGAAATCACCACTATATTCTCATCAGAGACATAGAATTTTTTTCTATCTTCATCAAGATTATAACCAATCTCATAACCATCAGGTATTTCTACATATTTATCAATAATTGTTCTTTTAATTTTTGCTTTATTACCAATTTTTACATTGTTAAATATTATTGAATCATTTATCTCTGCATTTTCTCCAATATTAATCTTAGAACCTAATACTGAATTATTTATAGTACCTGATATAATAGAACCTCCATCTAATAATGAACGGAATACTTTTCCATTTTTTAATATCCTGACAGGAGAACTTTGACTTTGATAAGTACGGATCTTCCATTCAGGGTCATTTAGTTTTAGTGAAGAACCCGGCTTCAATAAATCCATATGTGCTTGATAATATGCACTAACGGTTCCTACATCTTTCCAATATCTAGGATTACCTTCTTCATCCATAAATGGAAAACTAAACACATCCACTTCTTCAATCATTTTTGGTATTATATCTTTACCGAAATCATGGTTGCTATCTTTAGATTTAGCATCTTCTACCAGATATTTTTTTAAGTCTTCGGTATCAAATACATAAATCCCCATATTAGCTAAACACTTATCAGGATAACCCGGCATAGGGTCTGGATTCGCTGGTTTTTCCTTAAATTCTGTAATTCTACCATCAGGATTAACTTTCAGTATACCAAATTGATAACCCTCCTCAATCGGTACTGGTCTGGTAGCAATAGTTATTTTGGAATTTCTATCTCTATGGTAATTTATCATTTCCCAATAATTCATCTTATATATATGGTCACCTGATAGGACTAAAACATAATCAGGATTTTCATTATCTATGGTGAATAAATTTTGATAAATAGCATCAGCTGTTCCTTCAAACCATCTCTCCTCGACTCTTTGTTGTGGTGGGGAGACATCAATATATTCACCCATAAAAGTAGATAGTTTATCCCAACCATCTCTTATATGTTTATGAAGAGAATCAGATTTATATTGAACTATGGTTATGATTTGTCTTATATTAGAATTCACACAATTTGATAGTACAAAATCGATAATCCTATATTTACCACCAAAAGGGACTGCAGGTTTACATCTATCATTAACTAAATTCTTAAGTCTCGTTCCTTTTCCACCTGCTAATATAATGGCTAAAACTTTCATTCAGGTTAACCCTCTAATTTGATATATTATTATTATAATAAATATTTTTTTATAGATAAACCCATACAATTATTTGAGGATATATTATGTTTAAAATCGGTAATGGTTTTGATGTACATAAATTTGAAAAAGGTAAACCTCTGGTTCTTGGTGGTATTAGAATCGATTATGACTACGGATTAAAAGCTCATTCAGATGGAGATGTGGTGATTCATTCTGTAATAGATTCCATATTAGGTGCTTGTGGTTTAGGAGATATCGGTGATCATTTCCCGGATTCCAATATCAAATATAAAAATATATGTAGTGAGGTACTTCTAAAAAGTATTATCCAGAAAATATCTGTCAATTATGTAATAAAAAATATAGATGTTACTATTATTTGTGAAAAACCCAACTTATTAATGTATAAGAGCAGTATTAAAAAGAATTTAGCTAATTTATGTGGAATTAATGATAACGATGTTAACATAAAGGCAACCACGATGGAAAAAATGGGGGATATTGGTAAGGGTAAAGGAATAGCTGTTCTATCAACTTGTTTAATAGAAAATATTAATTGAATCACTTATCTTCTTCATCTAAAAGGTCTTCATCCTCGATTAATACATCATCTAATTCATGAAAATCAAAATCATCTTGTTCGTTATCCTCTTCTAAATCAAAATCTTCTAATTCTTTATCTGCATAATCACTGGATTCGTTTCCCTTATTTTCTTCAATATCAGTTTCATCGAATATATCTTCATCCTCGATATCCATTTCAGAAATATCAATATCTTCCTCGAAATTACTTTCCTCTTTAATATCTTCTTCTTTAGTTTCTGTCATTAGCTCAGATTCATTGTCAATTTCTTGGAAATCGATTTCTTCATCACCTTCACTATTGGATAAATCGAAATTCCCCAAATCATCTTCTATACTATCATCAACATTTTCATATGCATCTTCAGTTTTAATTTCTACATCTGTCAGATTATTTTTATTATGCTGTCTTAACCTTTCTAATATACTATTATCAACTGATATCAATTCATATAGTTTAATTCTTTGTTTCCTACCCTTAAGTTTAATATCTGTCACGTAATCGGTTTCTAATCCTTCTATAGATTCTACCTCGGTAGAAAAAGTTAAGGCAAATTGAACGCCTTTTTCTTTCATAACCGGCATAACAGCACTAGGAATAATAAGATTTTCTCCTGTTATCATCAATGGATTAGTTGGATTTTCAGTTCTGAGTATATTAATATCTCCTGTATGAATACAACCCATAGTTTGAGGAGTAATGATATCCATCCCATGTTTAGATGAATAATCATTAATATCCTTTTGCATATTCATAATCAAAGCTGAGAAATCTACTTTAATATGGTTACCATTATTATTTAATTGAATGAAAAGTACAGTATTAGAAAAATTGGTTAATGGATAAGCTCCTATTGTGTCTATATATTTTAATAGTTTATTATTCCAGAATTTCACCAATTCTGATGATTTTTCCAGACCTTCTTCATTTTGTATATCATAATAATTCGATAAATTTATATAACCGATATTAGCTTTTACTGATTTATTAGATATATTACCATCTAATATATCATTAACATCAAGATTATGTGATTCTAAATAATTGATAAGATCGGTTTTTTCTTGTGTTGTGGACTTTTTACTTTTAAATTTTTCTTTATACTC
>CAYUUC010000118.1:0-10091 GCA_964447635.1 uncultured Spirochaetia bacterium | reverse complement strand
GAGTTTAATTTATATGAAAAAGTTAATTTTAGCCTTTATAATAATAGCTGTCTTTATTGGTAGTATTGCTTTGATGTATGGTCAGAGCAGTGGTGAAATAAAATTGAGTAATTTCCCTAATTCTTATCATAAACAAGAAGAAGCAAATTATTGCTGGGTTGCTTCTATACAAATGGTTTTGGATTACCTGGGTTTAGAAATATCCCAAACAAAGATAGCATATGAACTAAGAGGCTGGAGAGAAGTTCTGGTGAAGTGGATATCTTATGAATGGGTAAAAGGAGCTACCTTGGATGAGCTTTATAATGGTCTAGACGGTTGGGAATTTAATGGTATAAAGATACGGACTGTTGGTGCTCGCCCATATGATAATAATTACAAGAAATTCGCTAAGTTTTATTTATTCCCTCAATTGTATGCTTCTTTGAAAGAGGATAAACCTGTTATTATAGGATATAAAGAACAAGGAGTTACTAATGGACATGCTGTGGTTGCTTATGGTATGAAATATGAAATATCAAACGGTGAAATAAAACCAAAAATAATATATATCGCTGACCCAGCGTCAGGAATTAAGAAATGGAAACCGCAAGATATTAATAATAAAGACATACTCGGCTTCTTTACTATATATTATTAAAAATAAAAGGAACATTTAATATAAAGAATAATTAATAATAAACCAAAACTTTAGGAGGACTATATGCCAATAGATTATGAAGAGTTAGAAAAACTTCATCAGATGAAGGAAAAGGGTATAATCAATGAAGAAGAATTTAACTCTATGAAAAAGAATATTTTAAATGACACTCCAAAATCCCATAAAACTAATATTCAAAACATAAATGGTAATTCCGGTTTAAATACGGTATTTGGAGGCGTGCTTTTAGCTGGTCTAGCCGGGATAGTGCTGGTGATATATTTTTTAATTGTATTAATAGGTTTTAATGCGTTAAGCTCCCCTACCAAGATTCTCGAGTATGCAGGGGATGTAGGAGTCGGTACAATTGTGGTTTCTGTATTTATCTACTTAGCAATTTTAGCTGGATACATTGTAGTTATTTATGGTCTGGTAAGGTTTAAGGAAGTTGTCAATGAACCTGCTCAATCCGGCTTGAGTATGATAATAACGGCAATCATATTATGGTTAGCCAGTTCTTTCCTATTTGTATTATTCCTAATATGGGGTGTATCTTCCATTATATCATCTATTGAATCATATTCCTATTCATATTATTCACAAGACCCAACAACAGAATCTTTTATTATATTGTTGATAGGCGGGTTAATATCATTTATTATGTCTGTTATAGGCTATGTATTAGTTTTTATTGGTTTATCCAAAGTAAAACAAAATTTACCTAATACTACAGGCACAGGGTTTATTCTTGCTTATTTCATCATAGGATTGTGTTCATATGTTCTATACATTTTAGCCCCATTAGCCTTCTTAGCCCAATTAGTAGGATTTATACTATTATTGGTTGGTCTATACCAGCTTAAAACCTCTTTGGAGAATCCTACCTATTATTGATAATAATCCCATCTTCATTTTAAATTATATAAATATATATTATAACTTAATGTAAATGCATTGACTGAATGATAAAATTTACTTATATTTGGTATTTAATGATGATTTTTATTACATGGAGTTTGATATATGGCTTATGCTTTAATCACAGGAGCTTCCAGCGGTATTGGATATGAAATGGCGAAGATATTTGCTGAAAATGGCATCGATGTGGTATTGGTTGCCAGGAGTGAAAATAAGCTAAAAAACCTATCCGAAATGCTTATGGAAAAGCACCACATAAAGACCAAAGTCCTCTCTATCGACCTAAGTCAGCCTCATGCGGCGAAACATATATATGATGATGTTAATGGAGAAGGCATCGAGGTAGACTATCTGGTTAACAATGCCGGCTTCGGCGACTATGGCAAGTTTGCCGAGTCTGACTGGGAGAAGGAACAGACGATGATTAACCTTAACATAAATGCTGTCACCCACCTGACCAGATTATTCTTACCGGATATGGTAAAGCGCAACAGGGGACGGATACTCAATCTTGGTTCTACCGGGTCATTCCAACCCTGCCCCTTGATGGCGGTGTATTGTGCTTCCAAAGCATATATCTTATCTTTCACTGAGGCTCTTGCCAATGAGCTTAAGGGGACAAAAGTCACCGTGACCGCCCTATGTCCAGGAGCTACCCGCTCAGGCTTCCAGGATAAAGCCGAGATGGAAGGCTCTAACCTGATTAAAGGGAAATTGGCATCACCTAATGAAGTCGCACTATTCGGGTATAAGGCGATGATGAAAGGTAAGACCATCGCTGTACATGGCTTTAAGAATAGACTACTAGCCGGTTCTGTAAGATTCTTCCCCAGAAAGCTGGTCACTAACCTAGCAAGGAAGATGATGGAAAGATAGGATTAAGTCTATAACATAAGGGAATATGTTTGAAAACTATAGATAGAATATACAAATTGGTTAAATCTGTAAAAGTGGCAGTGGTATTGATTGTATTGATAGCAGTCCTTTCAGTGCTGGCGACATTAGTCCCGCAGGGGATGGTGGAGGAGTTCTACCTTCAGAACTATCCATCCGTCATATCGAGCATCATATTAGCCACCGGCTTCCACCACTTCTTCCGCTCAAACATATTTATTGTCCTATCCGCACTTTTCGGCATAAACCTCCTCGCCTGCACCTTAGACCGCATCATTAAACGATTACAATCTAAGGCTAAGAAGCGGTTTGGTCCAGACATCATACATATCGGTCTAATGATACTCATCATTGGTGGGGGGGTTACCCTATACACCAGAGACCAGCGAGGAGACTATCTATCGGTAGGCGAGAGCTTCTATCACGAACCGGGGGGCTTCTACCTAACCGTTACAGACTTCCAAACCCTTACCTATGAAGATGGCAGACCAAAGGATTGGATAACCACAGCCGACATCTATAAAGATGGGAAACTGGTCAAAACGGGCGAGATAGAAGTAAACAAGCCGATGAGTCTAGGGGAGGTCAAAATCTATCAAAACTCCTATAGCAGGGAAGACCACCTCATCATGGAAGACGAGGAGGACAATGTGGCTCATCTAGTATCTGGTAAAGACTATCTTGATGCTGGAGAGTCGATAATCGTCTACTTGGGTAACAAAGACACCGGCGATAGCATGGTAGCATTGCTTGAACGATGGCAGGTCAATCCCCAAAAGTTAATCCGGAGTTATGTTCTATCGGAAGGAGACCCGCTGGTCAATTTCACGGTAAAGGAAGTCTACACGGTAGATAAGACCGGGCTTAGCTTTGTTATAGACCGAGGTTTTCTGCCGGTTTTGATTGGTTTTATCATTATAATGGGCGGAATGGCTTTGACTTTCATACAAAAAGCAGGAGATGAAAAACTATGATGACAATAATATCAACAGCTGGATTCGTCTTAATCATATTATCACTCATTATCCAGATTGTTTATCTGTTAATGAATAAGGAACGTAAGGCAGACCCCATATCCCACTTTGTATTATCGGTATCGTTTATCCTCCTCCTTATCTATACGGTGCTTAGGAGTATGGCGATAGACTTCATAGCGATAACCAACACCTATGAGGCTTTATTCGTATTTGTGGAGTTCATCCTGTTGGTCCTGGTGGTTTACCGTTTTGGTACGGGTAAAGATGCTAATCCTTTTATCATATTTGGATTAACGCTGATAGCTTTAGTTCTTCTCGCCATAGCTTCATCTCCCCTTATCTCAGATGATCTTAATCCACCTATTCCGGCTTTACAATCCTATTGGCTGATTTTCCATATCATCTTAGCATTCATAGGTGAAGCTTTCTTTGCTATGGCATTCGTATCGTCAATATACTTCCTATTGGTCAAGGATGAAGAGAAGAAGAAGAAAGCCGACCGTATAACCTATATATCGATAATCATCGGTTACTTCTTATACACAGCCGGTGGTCTCATCTTCGGTGCTATATGGGCGAATGTAGCCTGGGGTCGATACTGGGGGTGGGACCCTAAAGAGACCTGGGCATTGGTTACCTTCCTGGTCTATACGGTATATATGCATCTCAGACTCATCGCCAAAGTAAACCATAAGGTTACCTCTATTGTATCGATAGCAGGTTTCTTGTTTGCGATATTTACTTTCTTCGGTGTGAACTACCTTTTAAGCAGTCTTCATTCTTATGGATAAGATGCTTTTATTAAACCAGATTAATGGTTATAGTATTCCAGTTCCTTGGTTACCAGTATATTACCGGTAGCCTCATCCACAAAGATTACATTCCTGATAAGCGATGCAGAGAAGCCTATCTGTATGGATGCGACTAAATAGGGCTGGGTAATATCATAATAACGGATGGTGTCTTCTGTAGGTTCTTTCTTTCTAACCATGATAAACAAATCTCTCCCCATCATATAGGAATTAGTATACGCACCGTTAGCCAGTATCTGATACCCGCCATGCTTCTTCTCTCCCATAGTCATTATAATAGCGATGTTCCCTAGAAAGCTAAGCTCTGGCGGTCTTACCTTGTAGTCATCGTTCTCTAAAAGTTTGGTATATGAGTACTCGAAGGGGTTATGGTTGTTGAAAGCCCCATATGCCTCCTGCTTTATGTTGCAGTAGTCACCTTGTTCAACGGTATAGACCCTTACTTCTTCGGGTATTTCATAGAAAGGGTATTTACCGAGTTGCTTAACCGGTAATGATCGGATGAGAGTATTATTACGTTTATTGATAAATTTTATTACCCTGATGCTCTCTCTTATTTGTCTGTTACTGTATACCGAAGCGATGATAAAAGGGCTTCGAGTGGTAGAGGGGGCTTTCTTAGTCGGTGGGATTACTTCTACATGGAGTTCTACGCTTTTACCCAGATATAATGCTTTATCTAAATTTATTTGGTAGCCTTCTTTATACACTTCCCCCAAACCAATCACTACACCCATATTATAGTCGAGGTTCACTCCCGGATTGAATGATAGGTTCACCGGGACATCCATCATCTCTGCGTAATGCCTTATCAATGCCTCTTCCTTGGAGAAGACCAGGTATGATGGCTTAATAATGGCGGAAAACTCCCCGGTCTTTACCATATTAACCTTGAGTTCATCGCCAATCTCAACCACTTCCTGTGATGATAGGCGAGAATCAAACTTGATGAATATAAAACAAAATATCAAGCATAAAAACGTAATAATAGCTACAAACCTTATTTTAAATACCATACTAAAATAATCCTCCCTCTAATTTCCTTTGGATAAACAGTCACTGTTTGTTAATTAAAAATAATAAATCGAAATCTTATAGTAAAATTTAGGATGGCATATTATAAATAATACCAATAATTGATAATTATTGGTATTTTAAAACCAATTTCAAATTTTAATATTATTTTCAGTATTGATTTTTAGATAAACCTAATTCTATTTATTACCATAAGTTAAATGAAACTGGTATAATTTACAATATACCGCCTGCTACTGCTAATACTCCCCAGACTATCAGGAATATTTGACTGCTAATCTCTCCAAGCAACTTCTTAAATTCTTCAATCTTGGATATTCCATATCCCAGAAGGGGTATAGCCCCGGTGGAGAAAAACGGTAAAAAGGATTACATTGACAAAAGTGGAAAGATGGTAATAAAACCCAGTTCGAATCTGCTAATGACTTTTCAGGTGAATTGGCACGAATTGTTTTAAATGGAAAATGGCAATAAATCAGCAAGAAGGGTGATATTGTGATGGTCAAAAAGTAAAAGCATGTCTAATCAACAAGGGTCAATACTCCACCTTGCTGTGTAGGAAGAAGAATACAAAGCACAGCACAAAAAAGATGATGCTCATTATAAGATAGGTAATGTCCACTTCTATTCTATCATCAAAGAAACTAACCGTAAAAAGTATTATAGTAAATCCACCCACAATCAGGAAAAACTTCCCCAAAGGTGAGAAAATCCTTGCCAGCGACTTTCGCATAGTCTTGCTCCTCCTATATCGTTTAATCAATGTCTTATCCAGAAGCCTGAGCTGTTGCCTTTCTCCTCGGTCTTATTCTTTACATAACCGCAGACATCCCGATACTTGCAATAGCTCGAGCATTCCTTGGGTGCGAGGTGAAATTTGCCTTGGAGTATCTTATCACGATATTCCTTGATGTATTCAATCGTTAGCAAGATCAACTCCGATTTACGGTCTATATCAATCAAGGGATACTTATCCGATGTCAATACATATTGGTAAGACCAGACCAGCTTCTCCGGCGTTGTGCCGGCTAGTCCGTCTTCCAGAACCTTCAGGCAGTATAGAGTAGGCTGAAAAGCTCGTCCTTCCTTTATTAGAGTTGTAATAATGTTCTTGCTCTTGGATGAACCCGTCTTATAGTCGCTTAACTTTATCTCGGTGCGGGAGCTGGTGTCTTCAGGGATGTCGATACGGTCTATGCTACCGCCAACCCTTACCAGCAGGGTGCCTTCATCATCGTAAACCAACAGTGGGTCTTTAGACTCTGGATGGGAACGACCGAAGCTGAATTCAAACTCGCCCGGGATATACTTGTTCTCGTATAGGAAGTCGAAGTCTTTATCAAAGTATTTAGAGAGGTTCATGCGGATGGTCCTGAGCTGGTTCAGCTGGAAGATGTTTCGGTTAGCTATCTTGTTATCGCTGTTCAGCCGGTCGAACTCCTCCATGATGATATCATCAAGGATGCCTTTCAGCTCCTCCTTTATCGATGTCTTGCATGTATCGTCTGCATTTTTTATCCTGTCGGCGACATGCTCCTTGTAAAACCGTTCGAGTATATAGTGGATGGTAGTGCCTTTTAGTCGTGAGTCCATGACATCGTCGATGGTCTCCGGCTCTCTTATGTTCAGTACGCGGTTGAAGAAGAATCTCATGGGGCATTCCCCGAACATCTCCAGCGATGTGGGGTATGTTTGCTTGAAGATGTATTCCAGGAAGGATTCCGAGGCGTCCCTGTCTTCATGCTGTAGTGACCCGATATCATAGAGGATGCTTCCCTCAAACCCTGTATAGTATGGGCTTTCCTTTGCCGACTCCATGAGGATGGCGTTTTTAACCTGGTTGATGTAATCCTCGTTTATGCCTGTTCCGCTGGTTATCTCACCGGAGACTTGCTTCAGCTTTTCCTGGTACACACCATTGAAAGGGTCATTCTTGGAATGAGCTAAGCGGGATAGCTTGCTTTGGTATTGCTTCAACACTGCTTCTATGAACTCATCGCTGTAGTAGTAGGAGTCTGGTATGCTTGCTATCAGTCGGTCTTTGGCTTGTTCTACTCTGGCTTCCTTTCCCAGGTTAAGCCTTATCAGTTCAAGTATCTCGTCTATATAGAAGGATTTCAATGTCGGTTTTCCTTCTCCCTCCATGGGATATGATAGAATGATGTTTTCTTCGGGGATGTCTAAAACCATATTGAAGATGTCTTCTTCCTTTTTATAAAACTCATCCACGGTTTCCATTATTTTGAATCCCGCATGCCGGTTCATGCCGGTTCTTTCCTTATCTGATATGTAGACCTTTGTGGGATGTTTCCTCGGGAAACCGTTTTCCAGCATCCCCACCATGAACACATACTTGAATTTCATCGCTGAGACATCATCTACATCATAGACCTGTACCTTGTTCCTGAAGTCGGTATCCTCATGAAACACAGCATCGGAAAGGGATTGCTTTAGTGATGAGTAAAACTCCCTTAGACTAAGCTTTTCACCAAGCAGATTGTAGTAAAAGCCCATCTCCTCGATGAGTTCGAGGAATTTGCTGAAGACAATCGAATCCCGTTTGGCGATGACCAGCTCTTCCTCGCTGTAGTAATGGTCATCTTCGGTTCGCTTCTTACTCTCGAACACATTTAAAAGTATGCTGAAATCGTCTTCGATGAGCTTCTTATAGCCTTCCCAGATGTCGTAAAAGTCGACTTTCTCTTCCGAATCAGGTAAAGCTGGAAGATCATCATCGGACGGGAAGAGGAGAGCTTTTATCATATTGGCATAATCCACGACTTTGGATAGCTCTTCGATGCGGTATCGTCTGCTGTTCTCTTCGTCCTCCTGTTCAACCTTTTTTATATAGGTCTCTATCTGTTGTATGAAGTAATCCTCGTCTATTTTCCTATTAGCGAAGAACTCTTCTATTACATCGGCATATCGTCTGGTGTATTCCCCTTCCTTCCTGACGAATACATAATTAGACTTAATTAGTTTGATGAAATTGGAATACTGAAAGCGGTTGAGCTTAAGTTCGAGAATAGCAAGCAGGACATAGACCAGCTTTTGAGTGCCTAATGTCTCCCCAGCGGAGATGTGAACATCGATCCCCATCCGACCCATCGTGCTTCGTATCATGTTCTTGTAGAGGGGTAGCTGGGACGAGACGATGAGGATGTCCTCCGGCTCTGCTTTACCCTCCCTGAGTAACTGCTTAACTTTCTTGGACACAGCGATGACCTCATCTTCCATCACCGGACACTCAATTAGGTTTAGCCTTTCAGACACGGCATCCACATCGATAGTAGGTTCTATTCCCATATCACTCTTGAACAAATTATGGCTGAGGTTATGCAAAACCGATTCATAAGCCATTTCCATCTTACTGGTAAAACCAAGTTCTTTCATATAGTTGATTAGATGAGTGTTGCTCTTCCCAGCATACATTGTTATCTGTAACTCACAGCCCATGTTACAGGATAAAGCATCGAGGAAGTCGATGTGGATAGTGGAAAGGGTATGAATACCACAGACTTGTATCCGGTTTATGTTACGCAGGAAAGCAGAATCTATCTTGGGGATGCTCCTTAGGTAGTGAATGCTGTGGATGAGCATGTCCTCATTGTCTTTCAAACTCAGTTCAGTCTTACGCTCCTCATATCTCTTGATGATGAGGTCTATATCGGTGAACTTCTCTTCGGACAGCTTTCCACGGTGTAGCTTGTTTAAAAGGGGAGTTATCCTATTCGGGTCGAAGTAGCCCTCTGTATACCGTCCGGTCAGCTTATGATATGAAGCTTTGACTTTGCTGATTAGCCCGGATACATCATAGATGAACCTGTTCGGGCTGAGTAGTCGGGATAAGTATCTGCCCCCTTTGGTGCTGTTGTCTTCCTGGGCTTCCCGCTTGATATCTACTATGATGTTGTGTAGGAGGTGCTTCTTGCCAACCGGGCTTAGCAGGAAGTCCCGATTGACACCTGACTCCGCTCTTATGTAACCGAGTGTATCCTGTATGAGCCGGTCAATGGTGGTTAGGTTGCTCATGGAGTAGTCGCCGGCTTTTTGGCTCAGGGTAGACTTGACTCTATCCATCACCTTTTGGTTGGGTAGGACGATTACTTCATCGAACATAAGTCCTGTACCACGTTTCGCTCTGCTTTTTAGGATGACCTCGCCTATCGTTTTTTCCATAGATGAATACAAAGAATTGGTCAGCGTGTATGTCTTTCTATGTTCAGCCATGATTATAACTCCGATATCGTTTGGGTAAAATATAATGAAAGTGGAAGGAGTTTGTGAATATATGATGAAATTTATTTCTATTCTATTTTGGGATTGACTTTAGAGACTGGATTTTATGAAAAATAACGCTATTATATTCTTTCAATCTCATCTTTGGATAATCCGGTTATTTCCATAATATTTTTGATACTTATTTTTTTCTCTTTCATTTTTTTAGCAATTACCTTCTGTTCTTCTTTTCTTCCTTTTTCTTCCCCATCTTTAATGAATCTTTCTTTGATAGTCATAAAAGCCTCCTTTATAGATTTATCATCTATAATATCGATTATAGTATTTTTATCCATTTCATTTTGAGTTTCGTATATATATAATATAACAAGGTTGATGAATTCTTGTAAAGAAATTGAGTTGATATCTACACCTTTCAATACATCAGAAAGCATATTAATCAAAATTCGAACATTATCATGAATATACTTCATAATCCTCATTATGATGATATATTGTATATTGCCTTTAATTTCTTCATTGGTTTTCTTATTCAGGTCTATTACTACAGATTGGAAAGCAGGTGTAAATCTTTTC
>CAYUUC010000117.1:0-10427 GCA_964447635.1 uncultured Spirochaetia bacterium | reverse complement strand
TATGCTGGTTCTTAAAAAGACTTTCTACACAGTTAATAGAAAATCATTAATATAGGTTGGTTACTAACTTTTTAATCAAATCATTTATTGAAAAAGGTTTAATTATAAAGTCTCTGAACTTATGGTATAACATCTTATTTACAATAGTCTTATCTATGTATGGACTGGTCAGTATTACCGGGATTAGTCTATATATTTCGGTTGGGGTTTTGTCATACTTATCATAAACCATTTTTAAGAAGTCTTCTCCCATATAGGTAGTCATGTTCGCATCGAGTAAAATAAGACTGGTATTATCCTGGTATATCTTTTCCACTGCTTCATCGGTATTATTGAAAACCATAACTTTGAAACCCATCTTACACAGTTCTTCTTCTAATGAATTAGTAAAGACCTTATCCCTATCCACTATACTAATAGAATATTGATATGGTTTAAATGATTTAGGATTATGTTTGACTCTAACTCTACACTTAATCTTATGATAATCCAGGTTTATTGAATTATTATAAATATGTGGATGCTTAGCTTTCTTATTAACTAATGTTTGTACATTAATTCTTTTTTTATCATTAATATTAATCTGGACTATATTATCATATGTTTTTATGAACTTCCGTATATTATAAGACATCATATTAAGGGTTATTTTCGTTTTTACTTTTCCATTATGTGTTTCAATATGCTTTTTTATAATTTCATTATCTTTCACAAATAAAGAAAGAGTTTTTTTCATATCCATCAAAATCTTTTTAAAATTATTAAACCATATATGATATTTATTCTTATTAGTGTGTAAGTTTTTCATTATGTATAAATCCAATAAACGACCTGCTATTTCAATTTTAGCTTGGTCTAGAAAAGTTAAAATTCTTTTATGGTAAATCTTATACATCTCAATATGTGTCAATCTTATATATTTTTCAAGATTATAATTGATATTGGTTTTAGATATCTGTAAAAGCTTAATCTTAGACACTTTTATTATCTCGATAAGTCTATATGTTTCTTGTTTTATGTTTTCCAAAATACTTGTATTACCTATAATATCATTATCAATAATAACTTTGACTAGATTTTGTTTGAGTTTATTTAAGTTGCTTTCAATTGTGTTAAATGAAAGGTAAAATACATTAATAAAATGGTTAGAAATGTTTAGTATTTCCGTGATTTTATTAATGTATTCTTGCCCCATATTGATTTTTTTGGGATTAGTCTTTGGTTCTTCCATTGTTAATCCAACTCCAGATTTTTATTTTTGGGCAAGAATTTTTTATTATATATCCTATTGGAAAATTTATTCAATTTTCGTACCAACATCATTAAATCCTTCTAATCATACTCTTATATTGATCTTATTTTATAACAAAGAAAAATATATGACATAAATTTCGTTAAAATGTCCTATTTTAGGATAATCTATACCTAGATTAATACAATTTAACATCTTATAAAAGGTTATCAGATTTATTTTATTTAATTATAAATGGTTAGATGGTGTGATGTTCTTACTGATTCGTGAATTTTCACGAATTCTAAAACTAAAATTTTTGTGAAGTTTTTAGTCATCGTAAGTAAAACTTACATGCCTATCTTCTTTAGGTACTTGCATGGTTGTACAATGGATAGCTCCACCAGAGCCTATAATACTATCAGAATTTATCATAATCACTTCATAATCTGGTAAGGCATTTTCATATATGGTTTTAACCTGTTGATTTACAGTATCAGCACCCGGGAATATAGAATCAGTAAACGATGGCATGAGGAATCTCTTTCCATTTTCACCACCATTAACAAATAAAGCGTTGGTGTAGGTTATGGTTGTCTTTATCAATCTGTTTCTGGGATTTTTGAATTTAGAATTCGGGTCATCGAGGTTCTTATAAGGTAGTTGCTCGGGTTGGGGTATCCTGATTACTGTATAACCGGCATTCTCTAATTGAGTAGCTACATTGTTAAGTATTGTGTAATTAGAATCTGATTGGTTCTCATAATCGCCAACCACATATGTGGTTTCGTCTAACTGCTTTGACCACATATCGATGTGATGTGTCTTATCATTATCCATATAGTCCATTAGTATATTAATGGTATTTCCAGTAAAGTCTGATAGATCTTCTAGAAAAGCATTTTCAGAGGAATAATTATTTACATTCCAGTAATAAGAATTACCAAAGGGAGCTCCATCTGGTTCTACAAAAAGAGCTTTAGACCCGAAAGAGGTATTAATACCATCTGATAAGTATATACCACCGGGAAGCTCTATTATACTAGCATCGATTACATCTGTATTAGTAAGATTACCGATAACCGCAGGCATATCATCACAATAGTAGGAATGGGTAAAATCCAGTATCTTCCTTTCTCCAGCCTCGAATACATATATAGGACCAAAATCCCTCATCCATATAGCAGGATAAGAAGTTCCATTATAGACATAGAACTCTACCTTGGACATATTAACACCAAAACTGTCTAGATAATTATATGCTTGAGTTTCGTCTCCGGGACTATCTATAATGACATAAGCATCCACTACTTCTGCCACTTCTTTAATCATACGGGGTACGAAGTCGTTATACCCAGTAGTATAAGTAAACCACATTGCTTCCAACTCTTCCCATTCCGCTGGTACCCTTCTATATTTGGATATAGTGAAGTTACCGTCTGAATCGGCATAGTTGGTTTCGTTTCCAGCTTCCATTATCCTTATACTATAATCTATATCCGGGTCTATATACTTATCCAATTTCCAAACATAAGAACCGGAATTCTCAGTATTATCTTTAATCTCAGAATAAAATGAACCACCCTTATACAGGTGTATGGTAACATAATCGCCTAAATGTTCTAGAGTGTTCTCAGGAGGCGATTCTTCACCCTCTGGATCTGGCATGGGCCATCTGATATTATAATTAGTATTAGCAAATAGCCTTTCTCCATCTTCAGGTAGAATCCCGTCCACAGGTGGTAAATTATGGGGTTGGCAAGCTATAGCATAAAAGCTTATAAACATAAAAAAAGCTAATATTATTATTGTTTTCCTTACTTTCATAAACATCCTTTCTTTTTACAAATATATATAATTATAAAGTAGCACTAATCTACAATTAAACCAAATTTTACATTAATCAATGGTATTTTATTTATATCGATGGAAGATTTTACCTTTTTGATATAGGCTTGCTTCATACATAACAATTGTTGTGGCTATTGCTACATTAAGGGAGTCAGCATCCCCATACATTGGTATGGAAATGAGACTCGGTTGGTCATCATACCATTCTTTGGATAAACCATATCTTTCACTACCTGCCACTATCGCTACCCTACCCGAATAATCCACCTGATAGTAATCCTTTTCGGCATCTGTATCGGTAAGGAAGACCTTAAACTCATTATGCTCAAGCCATAACCTAATCTCGTACAAATCAGCCTCGACAACAGTTTTCTTCAGTATAGACCCATGACTGCCACGAATAACCTTAGGATGAGTTAACCTGGCTCTACGGTTGCATATAAGGATACCGTCCACTCCAGCACCATCGGAGGACCGTATGATAGTGCCTATGTTTCCCGGTATCTCTATGCCATCCAGTATCACTAACAAAGTATTATCTTTTAACTTTATATCATACAGATTGAACAGCGGTAAACGGCAAATCGACAGTAAACCATCCGGGGAATCCCTTTCACTCATTCTTTTAAAAACCTTTTCTGAAACCGAATAAGATTTGTCAGCCCTATCTATCATGTAATCTGCCATTCTCTCGGCTTCCGGTGTATAGATAAGTTCCGGACAAAAGAAGAAAGTTTCTACATAAGTATCATATTGCTTGACCTTTTCAATAGCCCAAAGACCTTCTGCTACGAATAGGTTTTTCGGATTCGATCTTGTATTATTGATAATCGATAGGGTGAACTTGACACTGTTATGCTTGTTTCCTGCGAATTTGAACTTGCCATCATATTTATCTATGAAATATTTCTCTTTCTTATCACGGTGAGAACGAGGTTTATCCATTTAACCATCTCCATTAAAATTATATCTTTTCTATATTAAAATATGTAATGTTTTATCAAATCTTCTTGATATTCTCTTAACATATTACTAACTTAATTGGATATAACACAAAAAATAATCCGGATGCGGGGTTTATGAAAAAAAAAGATTTATCACAGGAAGATATTAATAAAATAGTCTATGCTTATCATTATGACCCTTTCAATGTTCTGGGGATTAGGAAAGTTGAAGAAGGTGGAGTAGTCGTTAGGATATTCTATCCTAATATAAAAGAGGCATATGTTGTTGAAAGCGATTCTAATACGGAAACACAGATGGAAAAGATACACGAGATCGGTCTGTTCCAGGCTTACTTCCCGAATAAAGACGATATCTTTGATTACAGGGTAAAGAAAGTATATCATCCCACTGAAGATGGTTCTAAACACGAAGAAACTATTATTGACCCCTATCGCTTCCTACCTATACTAACCGACTTCGATCGACACCTATTCTCTAAAGGAGACCATCATCACACCTATGATAAGCTGGGTGCACATATAATGGAAGTAGACGGGGTATCAGGAGTTCACTTCGCAGTATGGGCACCAAACGCCGTCCGGGTTAGCGTAGTTAGCGACTTCAATAACTGGGATGGCAGGATACATCAGATGAGGGTGCTTGGTGAAAGCGGTATATGGGAGTTATTCATCCCGGGTATCGAGCAAGGACAAAAGTATAAATACGAGATAAAGACTAAAGCTGACACTATACTGATTAAGGCTGACCCACAAGGCTTTTATAGCGAGATTAGACCTAATACTGCTTCGGTGGTCTATGACATAAATGGTTTTGAATGGTCTGATGAAGAATGGATGGATAAACGGGGGAAACATGATGTTAGAGAGATTCCGGTATCCATATATGAAGTTCATCTCGGCTCCTGGATGAGGGTACCGGAAGAAGGGGACAGATACCTAACCTATAGAGAGATAGCAACACGTCTTGCTAGGTATGTAAAGGAGATGGGTTATACACATATCGAATTGATGCCGGTTGCCGAACACCCTTTCGATGGAAGCTGGGGTTATCAGGTTGTCGGTTTCTTCGCCCCAACAAGTCGTTTCGGGGAGCCTAAGGACTTCATGTGGTTTGTAGACTACATGCATAGTCAGGGGATAGGTGTGCTTCTGGATTGGGTTCCAGCTCATTTCCCTAAAGACTCGCATGGATTAAGCTATTTCGATGGTACACCTCTTTATGAGTATGCTGACCCGAGGAAAGGCGAACATGCCGATTGGGGTACGCTGGTCTTCGATTACGGAAGGTACGAGGTGAGTAACTTCCTCATATCAAGCGGTCTATTCTGGTTTGATAAGTATCATATAGACGGGTTAAGGGTTGATGCGGTTGCTTCTATGTTGTATCTGGATTATGGAAGGCAATCCGGGCAATGGGTAGCTAACCAATACGGCGGTAATGAGAATCTGGAAGCTGTCGCTTTCATCAAAAGGTTTAATGAGCTCGCTCACAAATATCATAAAGGAATAATGACTATCGCTGAGGAATCCACCGCATGGGCTGGTGTTACTCAACCGACTTATGTAGGCGGTTTAGGGTTCAACTTTAAGTGGAATATGGGCTGGATGAATGATACATTAGAATTCATCTCAAACGACCCCATATATAGAAAGTACCACCATGATAAAGTTACATTCGGATTGGTTTATGCTTTTTCAGAGAATTATATACTAGTTCTATCCCATGATGAGGTGGTTCATGGCAAGGGTTCAATGCTGAACAAGATGCCTGGTGATGTATGGCAGAAGTTCGCTAATCTTCGTGCTTATTATGGTTTTCAGGCTACCCATCCGGGAAAGATGCTCCTATTCATGGGTGGTGAGATAGGCATGTGGAATGAATGGTGGGAAGAGAGAAGCATCGACTGGCATCTACTGGAGAACAAGTATCATGAAAGCCTACAACGCTTTGTGAAAGACTTAAACCACTTCTATCAACAAGAGAAAGCCCTTCATGAATATGATTACCATGGTTCGACCTTCGAATGGATAGACCATAGCGATGCTGATAACAATGTGTTTTCATATATAAGACGGGCGAAAGCTCCAGAGGACTTCCTCATAGTTATACTCAATTTTTCACCTGTACCACGGCAAGGATACAGAATACCCGTGCCGGATAAATGTTTCTATAAAGAAGTCATGAACTCGGATTCTGAAATATATCATGGAAGTAACCTGGGGAATTTCGGGGGTATATACGCTGAGGACTATTATTGGCGGGGACATCCATTTTCAATAGGTCTAACCTTGCCTCCGCTTTCAATCTTGATACTTAAGCCGGAATATCCGGAATAATTAATATATTTGACTATCATAATTATAAATCAATGGAGGATTAGATTTGATAAGATTTAACAAAATATCACTTTGTTTAATTATTATAACCCTAGTAATGATTTTTATAGCCTGTCCCGGACCAACGGACGGAGGTGACGCCGGGGATAGTGGCGATGGTGGAGACAGCGGAGATTCCGGTGATGGCGGAACTGTATCCTATTCATACGAATGGACAGAGCTCAATCCAACAGGGGATATCCCTGATGGACGTCATAAACACGGAATGGTCTATATAGGTGATGATAAAGTCATATTATACGGTGGACAGGGTTCTGCCGGGTCTACTTTCACTAATATGTATGAATATGATATAAGCACTAATACATGGACCGAGATATCAATGACAGGTACGCCACAAGGTGAAGCAGCTATGGGTATAGTATATGATGGTAATGACAATATCATTCTATACGGAGGAATATTTGCTGGAGAGACATGGGGATTTGACCTTACCACAAACACATGGTCAAATCTTAATCCAACAGGGAACCCTACAGAAGATCGATTTAACCATACTATGCTGTTAGTAGATAGTAATACCGCTCTCACCAGTCTGGGGACCCAGATGAGTTATTGGGATGCGGATATGTGGGAATATGACATATCAGCTAATACCTGGACTGACCTAGACACACCAGACCCAGAGCCTACTTCCCGATTCAACTATGCTATGACTTACAACCCGGACAATGATAAGGTCTATCTGTTTGGTGGTTCGGATATAGGTGGTAGCGGAGGAGATGAAACCTGGGAATATAGCGTTTCGGATAATGTATGGTCTCAGCTTTGTCTATCATCATCCCATCCTGCACCAAGGATGGCACATACAATGCAGTATATCGGAAATGGAATCATAATCCTATTCGGAGGGGAGACTCTGGCAGCCTCCAGTCAATTTAATGATTTCTGGGTATACAAAGTCGAACATGATGTATGGACAATGTATGGCTTGTCCAATGACCCCAATATACGAGCTAACCATAAATGGGTATACATCCCTGAAAGCAATAAACTGATTATGTTTGGTGGGAATTACTATGACGGTTCTAATTATCATTATCTGAATGATGTATGGGAACTATCTATAACAGAAGAATAGGCTATGATTTGATTAAAATACCTAAAGATATCATTTAATATAAATACCAACCATTGTTTGATTTTTATCTTAATCCAATTTATATTTATAATAATGTTAAATTGTCAATTCCATAAGCGATTTTAGTATGGATGGTTAACATATATTCGAAATTTAACAATTTACATAGAGAATAGGAGCATCATCATGACCAAAGCTAAAGTAGCAATCCTAAAAACATCACCCGAAAACGTAGTAGATGACTATGTCAAATTATGCGAACTTGCCGGCATGGATAAAGTACTCGATAACAGCAAGACGACTATATTAAAGGACAACATTACATGGCATTTCCTCTATCCAGGAGTTAACACAACACCATGGCAACTGGAAGGCACTATCAAAGCACTTAAGAAGATGGGCTTCTCCGACATCGTCGATGTTCATAATAGAACCGTCGTAACAAACCCGTTCAAGGGTGAAGCGGATAACAAGTATGTTGGAGTATACGAAAAGTATAGTATCCCCCGTAAGTTCAACTTCAAAAAGGAGGACATGGAATGGGTACCGTTTGAACCGAAGCGACACAAGTTCCTAGCACTTCATAAGATATTCCCGGAAGGAGTAAGGATACCTGACTACTTCATCGGTAAGAACATCATCCATCTACCAACGATGAAGACACATACCTATACCCGTTTCACCGGAGCATTGAAGAATGCTTTCGGTGGTCTGCTCAACTCCAGACGGCATTATACACATACATGGATACATGACACACTTGTCGACCTTCTGGCTATTCAAAGGGAGATACACACGGGTCTATTTGCTACGATGGATGGGACGACAGCTGGTGAAGGACCGGGACCCCGCACAGTGATCCCCCATGATAAAAGTATTATCATGGCATCATCAGACATGGTTGCCATAGATGCTATGTCAGCGAAGATAATGGGCTTTGACCCTTTAAAGATACGATGTACTTCTAAATCACATGAATTGGGTTTGGGTATAGCTGACCCATCCGAAATCGAAATAGTTGGTGATGCCGAAGTCGCCGAACAGAATTGGGGTTTCAAGGTAGGGGCGAACTTCGCTACTGGGACAGGGATGTTGTTGTGGAGGTCTCCGCTTAAGTTCATACAGAAACTGCTCTTCCATACTCCATTGGTGAACCTCTTCGTTATGGCCTCAGCTGTTTATCATGATAGGATATGGTATCCGGGAAAAGGAATGAAAATAGTCAACAAGTGGCTGGAGGAGAGCAAATGGGGAAGGTTGTTCCAGCAGTATGAACCAGCTACAATCCAATCGGATAAGGAAAAACAACCGCAAAGTTAGTCTATGCCGACATTTTCTCCCTTTATAATCGGGAAGATAATACCAGCAGTTAAATCCAATGCTAAGAAGCCGATACTAATGTAGTTATAAAGCGGATTTCCCAATTTAATACTAATAACCATAAAGGCATAACTGGATATAAGTAAAGCTGTTTGAACTACACCGCCTATTATATCACCTTGTTGGTAGCTTCCTAAACCTATCAAGGTTAATTGATTTACATAAATAGCGTTGATAATCTCATTAGGCATTCCTGGTTTATACATAATCGCTGATATGATACCCGTTGTTATAGCAAATGGAGATGCAACCAGGAAGGAATACATCATTGTATTAAGAGCATATCCATTAACTAACTTCCAGTATGTTTCGGGGTCGTCTACCATTGGTAAATCAAACATATAAGCCAAACCATAAATAATTCCACTAAAAAGATAAATACCAGTAAAACCGGCAACAGGATAAAGCCCCTGGTATAAGAATTGAACAGAAGCCCCTCCAATATTCCCCTGAAGGAGACTACCCAAACCAAAACCTGGAATAACGTTGAGCAATGCCGATGCCCAACGTGGGAATCTCTTGTTTGTAAATAGATTATCCAATGATGGGTTTACTATTGGATATGCTAATAGATCATTATTCATTGTTAGTAATGGGTTAAGTTGTGCCTGGTTATCATCATCCCATAAGGGTGATGATCATAGCTAATGTTAATGTAGCTACAGAAAGTAAACCCTATCAATCCCTCATAATCATCGTAATCCGTAGTAGATTGGGCATAAGCATTCCCGCAAACCATAATCAGTATTATTAAACCAAGTATAAGTCCTTTAACTCTCATAAATCGTAATCTCCTTAAGTTCAATAATTTTATTAGATAACATAATATTAACATATCTAAAAGATAATGTCTCTCTTATTTCAGCTTTTTTATTTTCTCAATGATGTTTGTAGAAGACTTACCATCAATAAAATCAATAAGTATGACTTCCCCGCCTTCTTCTTCTACAATGTCTTTACCAACTACATCCTCCGGTTTGTAGTCGCCTCCTTTCACCAGCACATCCGGTTTTATCGCTTTGATTAACTCATACGGTGTATCCTCATCGAAAACCACAACATAGTCTACGAAACCTAGAGCAGATAGGACTTCCAGTCTATCATCCGTTGGGTTAATCGGTCTGTCATTACCCTTAAGTCTACTTACCGAGTTATCACTGTTCAAACCGATGATTAATACATCGCCAAGATTAGCCGCTTCCTCCAGATATCGTATATGACCGGCATGCAATACATCGAAGCAACCATTGGTGAATACAATCTTTCTTCCAGCCAGTCTTAAGTTGTGACAGGTCTTTTTTGCTTCGATTCTGGTTAGATGCTTCCTATACTGGATATAGAGTTTATCCTGCTCCTTTAAGTGATTGATAACTTCTAACATAGTTACAGTAGCAATACCGGATTTCCCGACTGCTATTCCTGCTGTGGTATTAGCAAAATTAGCAGATTGAATGTAAGACAGACCAGTGGCTATCCCTACCGCAAGGCTAGCTACAACAGTATCACCAGCCCCTGCTTCGTC